>PLEA01000348.1:14371-17099 GCA_003136335.1 Acidobacteriaceae bacterium
CAACCAACTGTTGCTGAAAGTCCAGACCGTTAACTCCAGGAAGTCTCACGTCCAGAACCAGGCAACTTGGGCCGTCCGGCCGCTTGCTGCGGAGGAATTCTTGAGGCGTCCCGAAGGTCTCGGAACGCAAGCCGACCGACTTCAGCATGCCTTGGATGGAAGCACGCACCAAGTCATCATCATCGACGACGAACACCGTGGGGGCGGTTGCGAGCGTCATTCACTCGCCTCGGCTTGGCAGATGATAAGGTGTAGCACGCTAGAACTCCAAGGTTAGTCCATGCATGATCCGAGGATTCACTGTTAGCGCAGTGGTTCGCGGTTGCCGTTTGCTATCACGCCGAACGTACTGGGTGTCGAAACGTCATGGGACGAGTTTTAAAAATTTACTGCCGGCCAAACATTCAAGGACAGCACGCCATCTATGCAGCGCCATAGCCTCGTCCTCGTCGAACGTGTTCTGAACACCGCTCAGATAGGAAAACATGATAGCGCAGTAGAAGATTCGGGGGTGGCCCTCCTTGCAGAACTTCGGCCTGGTAGTGAGGTCGGCCATCGCGCGTCGAATCCAAACTCCACAAGACAGATGTCGCGTTGCTGGCGGTCACAACCTCACAGCCAGCTCATTCAAAATTCAGTCCATCTCGAACGCCAGATATTGCAAGGTTCCGCTGCGTTCGATTTGAAGCACGACCGGATCACCAGATCGGACATCGCGGACGATCGCCTGAAATTGTAAGATCGACTGCAGTGCGTTGGGCCCCTTCCACCACGTGCGCGTTGGTCATGATGTAGCCGTCAGGATCGACAGTGATCCCGGCGCCCAATGGCATGCTGCCGAACGATTCGCGCTGTGGTGTGCTCATGATCCTCGGAGGGGCCATACCCTGCAACCACGATCTGGACCACTGCGGGAGAAACTCTGGAGACGACGGTCTCAACAGAGTCGTCCAGAGCTCTTAGTAACTCCGATGTTCTAAGGGGCGTCGACTGCGCGTGAGCGAAGGTTGCGACAACCAAACAGGCGATACCGCATTTCGTGAACTGCAATTTCGGCATAGTTATGAACAGGAGTTGACACAGAACATCGTCTTTGGGTTCTGCTATTGGCTCTCGACGATCAGAACCCGGGCGAAGCACGAACTTGCGCCCGGAAGCTTACGCTCCCATTTACTTCTCGCTCTGAAGTCGCTATTGCAAGTCTCGGTCCAGTCAAGAAAAAGGAGTGAAAGAGAGCTAAAAGCTCAATCGATTCGCGCACTTCAAAGACTGCGGTCCCTTGTATCGCCGCTCAAATCAGAGACGTGTTGGCGCTGAAACAGTTCACATACTGACACCGCTATCAGCCTGTCGACACTGGGGTAGGTTAGTTTTCTTTCGTAGCTAAGCAGACAACCTTGAAAAGCCATGACTTAAGGGCAGCGCGAACGTTTGGAGAGTGGCATGCAAATATCCGATATGACGTAGTTGCCGAAACTCGACCGCCCGAGTGGATTCCCTCAAAACTCCATCGGGTCGGCGCAGGGACGGCGCTACGTCAAGAGTCGCAGCGCTCCAAGTGATCGGAGAAGGCGAAAGGACGAAAGTAATGGCGAATCAAAAGATGGCAGTAACGGCGAATCAAAAAAAGAGAATGTGCGCACACATACCATGCCTTTGCGTTGTGCCCGATGGAGAAGAGTACTGCGGGGAAGCGTGTCGTGACGCGGGAAGCGAAGATGTGGAAATCGCGTGTCAATGTGATCACGCGGTGTGTCCAATCATGATCCGACCATTTGCAGCTCGCAGTACTGACCTGCAGGGCTTAGAACGACCGTTTTAGAGTCCTGTCTGAATTCGCTTGGTATAAGGTTCTCAAGTCACTTCGTCTTGGTTGGTCAAGCGCGTCAATAGCTCCGGGATGAACTAGGGAACGCTGTTGCCCGGTGGGACTGGGAAAAATGGAACTACTAATGAACGGTCAAGGAAAGTGCACGCGTCTCCTGCTCCTCGGTGCGCAGATCTTTCTTGGAGCTTACGGCTCAGCCCAGACTGTTTCGGTGCCGGAGCCACCGCAGGTGCGGGCAAAGAATCATGTTGTATCCCTCACGCTTGATGCAGTGAATGAAAACGGCCGGGATGCCTTCGCTTACGAGGGAGAGACGGTGGCCCCGGTCATCCGCGCTTCGCCTGGTGACACTCTCAGAATCACGTACGTTAACAACCTGCCTGCGAAGTCCGCGGAGACCTGTGCGGTCAACCCCTGCATGAACATGACGAACTTGCATTTTCATGGGCTTACGGTTTCGCCGAACGCTCCGCAGGATGATGTGCTCGGCATGATTGCTATGCCCGGCCAGGCCTTGCACTACTCGGTTGAGATTCCGCGCGATCATCCGCCGGGTCTGTTCTGGTACCATACGCATCCCCATGGCGGGAGTCACCGGCAAGTGTTGGACGGAATGTCAGGAGCCATCGTCATCGAAGGAATGGAACGTTATGTCCACGAAGTAGAGCGTATTCGTGAGCGTGTGATCGTGGTGCGCGGTCGCTCCATTGAGCATGATCCAAATGCCGCCGAACTCAGGAATTATGTTGAAATCCCGTCGAAGGGATGTGGGAGCGAAGCGGAAGCACCGGAAGAAATCTTTACCGTAAACGGCGCGCTTCGCCCGCAAATCGAGATCGCTCCTAAAGAGCGGCAGTTCTGGCGCGTGGTGAATGCCTCGGCGGACCGCTATTTGGACCT
>PLEA01000563.1 GCA_003136335.1 Acidobacteriaceae bacterium
TGCGGTCACTGCGACGCTTGCATGTCGGGCGCGCAGAATCTGTGTGACTCGTGGAAGTTGCTGGGGCTCGGGACTACTCCGGGTACCTTTGCCGATACGTGGCGTTGCCTTCAATGCAACTTTACGAGGTTCCGGATTCTCTTACGGCGGAGCAGGCAATTCTGGCCGAGCCGCTCGCTAACATTGTCCACTTGCTTCGGATCGTTTCGCCGCCACCATTCTTCCGGCTGGCGATTCCGTTACCGAACAGTTCCGAAATGATTTTCATTGAGGGCGCGGAGAGGAAACCGGGGAAATGCGTCGCAGAGATCTTTTAAAAGGTGCGGTACTCCTCCCGGCACTGGCTCGAGCCGACGTTGCCACTGGCTTCGGCCAGGACTGTGACTTCGGCTTTGGATCGGCGTTTGGAGAACGTCTGGATCAGGGCCCGTTTGATATCGACCAGGACCAGGGTTGGCAAACGGTGCTGTTTACAACGCCCTCCGAACGGCCTCTGCGTAATCCGGGACTCGGCCTGGTCGGCTATAGCTGGGAAGAGAGCGGGCCGTCTCTGGCAGCGCGGGCGGGAAGGGAATCAGTCGAGCAGCACGTGGAAAAGATCTCGAGCTTGCCGTTCGTGGATGTTCTCTACATTCGCTGCGATTGGCGCAATGTGCAATCGCGACCCGGGCGACTCGATCTCGATCCGGTGTGGGGATTGACCCTGGATGCAGCGAAACGCAAAGGACTTCGAGTCGCGTTTCGCGTTCAGCTGTCTAACACTTCGTTTCAGCCGGAACAGGTTGCGCTTCCTCCCTTCCTGCGCGATCGCGTGCCGCTGGTAAAAATCGGACGCATCCCCGGAAAGGGAGATGCGGAATATAGGGAACCGCGCTATGACCATCCGGAATTTCAGAAAGCGTTCACGGAGCTGAACGATCTACTGGCTGCCGAATTTGAGGGCAATCCCCTGATTGAATGGGTGGACCTGATGCAGTACGGGTTCTGGGGCGAGGGCCACACCAGCAACTTTCCCAATCCTTTTCCCGACTACGTGACGGCGCAGCGGACCTCGGTGAGCATGACGGCGAAGCAACTCGAAGCCTGGAAAAAGACGCCGCTCGCAGTCAACACGCAGCCCGACATTAGCAATGTGGGAAATCGCACCGTGATTGACATGGCGGTGCGGGCGGGTGCGTGGATGCGCTCGGACAGCATTATTGTCGAAGAGCCAATCCAGATCGAAGAACTGGCCAATAGGCCACCCTGGCTGGCGGCCATCCTGGAAGATGGCTACTTCCGCCAATACGACACGCAGAAATTGAAACAGGACGCCGCCGGAATCAACGTACTGGAGAATTACATGCTGCACGTTCCGGATCTGCGGGCGAATTATTGGTCGCTGTGGACCGAGGCCGACAATCTGGCGCGTTACAGCGAAATGTATCCCCGTGGTTTCGAGCGTCTGCGGACCAGTATTGGATACCGCCTGCGGCCTTCGTGGGTATGGCAACGCAAGCGCTATGACACTTTCGAAATGATCGTGTGCGTGAGCAACCGGGGAGCGGCTGGAGTTCCGGGCGTACTCTGGCTGCACTTGGAGAGTCCAGACAGGAAACTAAGTTTGCGCGGAGCACTGGACGCAGGGCATCCTCACGGCGGCGGAATCCGACAAGCTTCTTTTCTTCTTCCGAAAGGTTACAGCGGCAAGGTTTCTCTGTCCGCCCAGGTTGAGATGCGTCCGGGTGTGAAAAAGCCGGTTGCTTGGGCCTGTGAACAGCCGGTCAACCCGGACGGCTCGATCACTGTGGAGCTCAAGCGCGAGAGCGATCCTGGTTGGCGGAAGGGCGTCTAATATGAAGGCTTTCCTGCGGCGCCCACCTACACACGTATCGCAGGAGCTCTATGCCCAGTAAGTTGAAACGTATTTTTTTGGCTCCAGCTCCGCGTGCCGTGTCCGACATTTTTGATGAGAACGATCTTGCCCGGCTGAGGGCCCTAGGAGACCTGGTCGTTCACGAAGCCGTTCCCGTCACGGACCAATTGTTTGTAGACCAGGCCGCGGACGCAGAAATCATCATCGGCCAGATTGATCTTCCGGAATCACGCCTGCGACAAGCTACGTCACTTAAAGCCGTGTTTAATGTAGAGGGTAATTTTCTTCCCAACATCGACTACAACTACTGTTTTCGCGCCGGAATCAGAGTCCTCAATATTAGCCTGGTGTTCGCCGAACCCGTGGCAGAGGCTGCGCTTGGCATGGCGATTGATCTGGCACGCGGCATCACGCGATCCGATCGCCATTTCCGCCAAGGAACGGAGGAGTACGGCTTAGCCGCGAACCGGGAGGCCTTCTCTCTCTTCCGCCAGGACATAGGACTGGTCGGGCTGGGCGATCTCGGTAAGGCGCTCTTGCCGTTGCTTCGCTCGTTTGGTTGTAGCATTCGCGCCTACGACCCGTGGTTGCCCGACGAATATATTCGAACGTTGGGTTGCGAAGTAGCGTCGCTCGATGAGGTCTTTCGGCGTTCGCGCGTGGTCTTCATCGTGGCTGGGGTCACGTCGCAGAACCAGGGCTTCGTGGGTGCAAAACAGTTCGCCTCAATGCGGCGAGGGTCTGCTGTCGTGCTAGTGAGCCGTGCGGCGGTCGTGGATTTTGACGCTATGCTCGATTTTGCTGAAACGGGACACATTCGCTTTGCGACCGACGTCTTCCCAGAAGAACCGTTATCGCCCGAACACCCGGCGCGTAGCAGCAGCAATTCCATCTTTTGTGCACACCAGGCTGGCGCATTGGAAACCGCGATCAAACAGATCGGCAAGATGGTTGTCGCGGATGCAGAATTGATCGCGCGTGGCCTGCCGCCGATTTTATGTAAACCAGCACAGCCTGAGACCGTGGCGCTGTTTCGCAGCAAACCGGTCAGCAAGACTTAGTTTTCTGCATCCTCCCTGCTCAGATTGGCCGAACCAGACCGCGCCGGGTGGCCTCGGTGTTGCGAACCAGCAGCAGAACCAGAATCATTCCAATAAAAGGAACCAGCCCGGCCACAATGACAATCGGATCGAAGGAATGTCCCGCCATGGCGCGGCGGGCGTCGGAAAAGTGCCCGATCAGTTCGAATGCAACAACCGTTCCCAGCCCCGCCGCTGTCCCGCTCAATCCACTTACGCTGGCCACCGATTCGCTATGGAAAAGATCGGACGGCAACACATTGGCCATGGTCGAAAACGCCGCGTAGGAAAAGGTCGCCAGCGCAAAAAGCAGCGCGAGCAAGTAAAGATTATTGGTAAAGACGGTAGTGACGAGTACGGTCACACCGAAGCCTCCAAAGATGACCACAGCCTTTCGCGCCCTGCCCACGGACCAGCCCAGCTTGATCAAGTAGCCAGAGACGATGCCACCCGAAAAATTCCCAAGATCGGCAGCCAGGAATGGAATCCAAATCGCGATCAGCCCGCTTCTCAGTTCGATCCCTTTCGCTACCAGATAAATTGGGAACCAATCGGTAACAAAAAACCAGACCGGATCGGTGAAAGCCTTGGCAACGATTGCGCCCCAGGTTTGCGGCAAGGCTAAGAGTTTGCGCCAGCCCAGGGGCTTTCCGTCCGTATTTGGCGATCGCGATTCTTGTTTATCCGCCAGGATCATCTGCCTTTCCGCCTCGCTGATCCGGGGGTGGCTTTCGGGCGGGTGATAGAGCCAGCGCCATACGAGTACCCATATAAACCCAAGCATTCCGGGAATCGCAAATGCCGGACGCCATCCCCAGCGGAAGTAGATTGAGAGGATGAGCCACGAGGCAATCGCACCGCCAACCGAAGATCCGCTGTCAAATAGTGCGGTGGCAAGTCCTCGTTCGCGGGACGGGAACCATTCCGAAACGGCCTTGGTAGCGGCTGGCCAATTGGCCGATTCGCCCGCGCCCAGCAAAAAGCGGAACGCAGCAAAGCTATAAAATCCCCTGGCCAGCGAAGTAAGCACGGAAACCACGGAATAAAAGACTACGGTAAGAGACAAACCGCGCCGTGTTCCGATCCGATCCATGAAACGGCCAAACACGGTCTGCCCCACAGAGTAAGCCAGGCGAAACCCGATCACGATATTCGCATAGTCTGTGTTGGTCCAGTGATACTCAACTTTGAGATACGGAGCAAGCAAGGAGAGGGACTGCCGGTCTAAATAATTAATGATGGTGGAAGCCAGCAGAATTCCGCCGATCCACCAGCGCAAGTTCGAGATCGGCCGACGGGCGGGAGAGCCTCTGCGCCTAAGCGTCGTGATGTCTGGCTCTGTGATAACTTGCCTCAGGTCTGCAAAGCTGCACTCATGAACGCGACCGGTTCACCTGCAGATCAAAATCGTCCACTACTCGCTTCGTGAGCCGCATTTGCTTGGCACACCGCAAGCTCATACCCGTGCAATGCGCAAGCGTAGATCGGCGAGATCCCGGCGCTCCACTCGTAAGACTCCCTTCGAGTTGGCGCGAATCTGTTCGGCGCCGGCGGCGACGCCCGGAAGCACCGCTTTAGGCGATGACGTCAGATTCAGGCCGCCAAAGTTGAGCTCGTAAACGCAGTTTGGTTGCAGACTGGTGATGATGACCGATTGGCAGCCCAAGTCTGGTAGCGACACTTCCCCGGCGCTGACCATCAAACCCGCCGTGCTGAACAATACCATCGGACCCCGCTCGAAGGCCGCTCCCTGGAAATGGACCCCGTCCAGCAGTTCCGTTCGCCTTTGCCCAGTCTTCCCCGTGCTTCCAATTTCAAGCACGTGAAGAAAAAAATCCTCCTCCGCCGGCACAGCGGGTGATACTTCGACTCGCCAGCTGCCCGGCACGACGTTCTTGCGGTTGGAGCTGAGAATTCTGTTGAAGTCCTCGCCCCAAAAAAGTTTCCACATGCGCCGAAGCTTCGGATCCTCCGGCAAAAGTGCGCCCTCCGCTGGCTCGAGGGGCCAGTTCTCGCCCGATCCCCACGCTCCACCGTGGTCATCGCCCGGAGTGTAGAATTCGTTTCCCTTTCCTCCCCGCCTGGTCACTACGCGTTCCCTGGGAAGAAGCGAATGCACCAGCAACTCTCCCGATCCTTCCGCGAAACGGAAGGTTCGGGCATTGCGAAAATCCTGGGCGGCCTGCGTTCCTGTGCCACCGTCCTGGTCCACGGCTGGTTGATTCACGCCATGAAGGAGCCAAACCTTTCGAAATGACGGGTCTGTACTCACTACGTGATCAAAAACGAATAGAACCTCATGTCCCGGTAGGTAGAGGATTTCGCGCGTGAAGCGCTGGAGTTTTTCCCGAGCGTACGCGTTGCTGGCATCTCCCATGGCATAGTGATACTGGCCGGGAACATGATCGACCACGAGCATAGAGCCGAGGTCCCACACATCGCGCGTGCGATTCCAATCCTCTGGGCTCCGTATCGTGTTCCAGTAGCGCGAGGAATCCATGCGCTGCCCACCGTCGTTGGCCGCGGACAAGACGTTGTCTGACCAGAAGAACTTTTCCGCGGGATCGTATACCAGCATGGAATTGTGGGCCACCGTGCGGCGGAAGTAGTTCAGGTAGTGGGGACTCTCCGTGTCCGTATAGTCCGCGCCGCTGTCGATCGCAAGATAGCCGCCATGGTAAATCGTGAATTGATTTTGATCGAGGTGCTGGTGCTTGGAGAAATACGGTCCGCAATCGAACTCGATCCAGGTCGAATCCGGCTTCCAACCATCGCGCATCACGAGATGCCCGACGCCAGCAAAGTAGCGCTGCCGCGGCAACTCCTCTTCGCTGGTCAGCGCCGGATCACGGGGCGTAACCTCCGGATCGTCCCACAGAAACTCTAAGACTGGCATCACCCATTGCTTGGCGAAGAACCCGCTCTTGCGCAGAAGCCAGGCACTGTACGGATCCTTGAAACGGTTTACGGCATAGCCGAGCACAGCCGTGTCTCGCGAATCCAGAATCGGATATTCGTTGTCTCCCTCGCGCGATGGGGTCCCGTCGGGAAGAAGTTTGTAGAGGTAAGTAGTCCCCATGTTACGAAACACCGGGAAGTGATACGCAGGGTCCACACTCGTGGTTGTACGCTGCAACTCTGCGATCAACGTCAGCGATGCCCACGTGATCCGCATGTAGTCCATCGATTCGTGGTAGCTGCCATCCGGGGTCACAACATTGGTAGTCTCGAGGATGTTGGCGAAACCCTTCGCAATCTTGTCGCGCCATCTCTGATTTAAATCCGAATAACCCTCCACCGCCGCCGTTGTGAAGGCAGCCAAAGCGAGGTAGCGCAAGGCATAGTTGTGATACGAAAGTTCACCCGGATCAGAAAAGTCGGGAGTGGCAATCATGGCGGCCGCACCATCTTTCAACTCGCCGGCCACCCGGTCTTTCAAGGCGCGCTCAAAGCCGCGGTACGCAAGCAGCCAATCGAACGCCAGCGACCAGCGAGCGTAGTCGACCCAGGAGCGAGAGGGCTTTCCCTTGGCGGCCACATGCTTCGTCCGCATCTCAGCGACCGCTCGCTCGGCGAACGCATCGTCCCCAGTCAGTTGCCACGACAGTGCCCAGCCTTCCATGTCCTCCGACGGGCGTCGTCCAGTCGCATAGCGTGCTTTCAGCAGCGGCAGACCCGTAAACGGATCCGCGTCCGCGATCAACAGTCGCGGCCGGCGAGCGGTTTCCTGAGCCCGGGCTGGCCACCTCGCAGCCAACGCGGACACAGCCAGCGCCGTGATGAAGTCACGCCTTCTCATATTGCCAGTCGGTACCTGTCACCCAATAGCTGCACGGCGGTGTGACGTTCCCCGGACCGCACAGCGGCGAAATTTAGAAAAAGAAAAGAAAGGCAAACGAAACCACCCGATTTGAGCTCGAACACTTCTAAACCTGAGGAAAACCCGGCAAAAGCCGCGATTTGTGGTCCCAGACATCCTTGTCGTTTGCATGCCATTTTCTTTCTTCTTTGCGGCTGGCGCAAGTGTATAAATATGCAAGCCATCTCAGTAAGGCTGCCTCCTTCAGGCATACCGAACCCTTGAGGATCAAACTGATGCGGACTGGCAAGGACTCTCGTTTGCTGGCGGAACAGCGGCGCCGAAGGATTTCGGATCTCATCGAACAAAGGGGCCAGATCACCGTTGGAGACCTGGTGGAAAAGTTCTCTATTTCGGCGGNNACGGCACGCGCAGATCTGGACGTCCTGTCGTCGCAGGGGATGGCGGTACGCTCGCACGGGGGGGCCGTCCGGCAAGTGGAAGCGACCCAGGAGTATCCCCTACGCCTGAAGAAGACCTTGCACCATGTGGAGAAGGTTCGAATCGGGCGAGCGGCAGCGGAGCTCATCCAAAACAATGAGACCGTGATTTTGGACTCGGGAACAACCACGGCGGAAATTGCCCGACATCTGAAAGCTCGCCGGCTGCGGTCCGTTACCGTCATAACCCACGCCTTGAACGTCGCTTGCGAATTAATGGACGCCGCAGACCTTTCTGTGATCATGATCGGAGGACTGCTTCGCCCCGTGTCCTGCTCTTTCGTGGGACCGCAAGCCGAAGCGATGCTCAAGGAATTTCGCGCCGACCGTCTTTTCCTGGCTGTCGACGGTTTCGACCTCGAAATTGGGCCTTCCACTCCGGACGTGCTTGAGGCCCAACTCAACGGCCTGATGATGAGTATTTCCAAAGAGGTCAACGTGGTGGCCGACTTCAGCAAATTAGGCCGGAGGAGCGTTTCCCGCATCGGTCTGCTCTCAGGAGTCCACCGATTAATTACCGACACCCGGGCGCCGGCCGAATTCAGCGAGGCCCTGCGCAAGGCAAAGATCGAAGTGATCACGGCGTAGCTTCGGACCTGGCCAGACGCGTCATGTGATATGCCAGCATTCGGTCCGGCAGCAACAACGCCTTTCGAAATCTAATGTCTGCTTCCGCGGCTTGGCCGAGTTCCTTTGCCAAGGATGCGGCCGTGTATTCCCACCAGCTCGGGTAGGAACTGGTATTGCTCAGATTTTCCGCCTGCTCCAGAGAAGCTCGCAGGCGGTCTTGCCATTGCGCCTGATTAAAGCCAGGCAATTTCCGAGCTGCCAATCCGGCCCACTTGATCTGGTCGGGGACGGAGGCTGCGGAGGCGAGCTCGAATTTTGCTTTGGCTTCCACAGTTAGTCCGCAGCCGGCAAATACGGTCCCCAGCAAGTAGCTGGTTCTTGCGGATTGAAGAATGGGCTCAAGCCCGTCGCGGGTGAAGGCCAGTCCCGGAACTTCTGAGCCAAGGTCCCGGGCAACGATCAGCGCTTCGCCCCAGTGTCCTTCCTTTGCCAAAGCGAGTGCGCGCAGCAACTGCACTTCAATCCACACTTGGCGGACATTGGTTCCACTTTCCTCGCGAGGAAAGAAGCGGTTGTGGAAGAGCTCAGTGGCACGCTCAAAATCCCCGGCTTCGGCCAGGTTCAGAATCAACTCGAAGATCAGCGCCGGCGGAGCAGCATCCATCTTCGGATATTTTTCCAGGGCTTCCACACGCTCGCGCGCGGGCCGGTTCAGCAAGCTGAGCGACTGATCCATTCCCATATAGATCGCAATGTTGGTGGGATCGCTGCGCAATCCATCCTGGAATGCGGAAAGCGCCCGTTCAGGGTCATTCTTTATTTGAAGCAAGGCCAGTCCCGTGCTCGCGCTCAAGACGGGAGGCTCCGGCCGCAGCTTGCGAGCTTCCGACCATTCATCGAGAGCGGGATCAGTCAAGCCGCGAGAGAAATAAAACGTTCCCAGCAGATAGTGTGCGATGGAGTCCGAGGGATTCTCACGCAGGGCCGCACGCAGCACGGCGAACTCCTCCGCGGTATTCGGAAAAATATATGCCGTCGACAGTCTGCTGGCCGTGCGGTAATCGTCCGCTCCTGACTGTCCAAGTTTCTCCCAGCAAAAACCGCGGAAGTAGGCGACCATTGGATGATCCGGTGGAGCGACTGCGCCCGGCTCACTCTGGTCCTTGACTACCTGCGGATATTGCCTGGAAAGCACCTTCAAGGCTTTTTGGTAGAGGCCGAGGCGCATATACTGCGCGGCAATGTTCAGCACGCGGTCGGAATCGTCGGCAAGGTGAGCAAGGTCGGGGTCTCCGAGTTCTTCGCGAAGAAAAGAGCTGAGCGGAAATCGGGCCAGCCCTTCCAGCGCCATTTTTCGTCCCTCCTGCGACTCGCCGGCACTGTCCTTCACCGCGACCAATTCCTCCAAGGTTCGAAGATCATCAGGAGCAGCTTGCAGCGCTTTTGTCAGATGGCGCTCGGCCTCGCGCAAGTCGCCCTTTCGAGCCAGTAACTCTCCCAGGGCCAGAGCGGCTGCGGAATAGAAGGATGGAAGGCGCTCAGCCTGTTCGAACGCAGCACGCGCGTGATCGGTCTCGCCCAGTCCGGCATAAGCAATGCCCATGTAATAGGAGATCTCGGTGTCTGTGGTGTCCCGCGCATGAAGCGGTTCCAGAAACTGCTTAGCCTCTGCAAAGCGCAGCAGGCAGGCCGACAGACGGCCCGCCGCTTTCCCAGCCGCGAAGCTGTCCGGAAACTTCGCCAGCGTTTCTGCATAGGTTTCGAGGGCGCTTAGATTTCTGCCATTCAGTTCATCCTCTTTGCCAAGCTGAACCCAGTCGTCGGCGGTTCGTTTGTTGGGCTCTGGAATGTGGTAGGACGGTTGCGGACCGACGTGGATCTCAGACTCGGGAGTCCAATCGTATTCGCCTTCGGTCTGGCGCAGAAGGGTTGCGCCTTTATCGTCCCGAATCGCAATCGTGTACTTTGCCTGTGAGTCGATGTTCGGAAACTCACGGATCCAGGCGTGCTCGGGCGTCAGATCAACTGTGCCGTGAAACACTTGCTGATCGCCCTTCAGGATGGTGAGGGACGCATGCGGAATAGGATGATTTGCATTAAATCCGGCCATCAAGCCATTGGCTTTGCGGCTCAGGCTCGCCACCCCGGCGAGGTTGGCCCGCGAAATTCCTCCGATCTCCCGCACCGGCATCCAGTACTCCGAGAAGTGGATTACCTGGCGGGGCTCAAGAAAAGCATAGGTCTCCTGATTGCGAAACAGGCCCGCCTGGACCTCAAGATAGCCGCTGTTATCGTCGGAGAGGGCTTTGCGCCAATCCAGGCCATCTGCGTCGACGCCCCAAGACCAGATTTTCCTCGCTGGAACTTCTTCGTATTCCGCAAAATGCACGGTCCCGGTATTGGTATGGGGATTCCAGACCCCCATAAAATTCTCCCGGCTTCCGTAGCTGAACATCGACACTGGACCTTTGGTGTGATTACGGACCAGGCTGTAGTCCACGCCATCTTGATCCACCGGCCAAGGATGAATCTCGGTAAAGCCGTGGGTGGCGGCGAACCGCATCGGGTATGCGATCCGCGAATCATCCCACGCTGCCACTCCAGCGTTGTTCCACCAGTAAAAGCGATGTCTCACGTCACTGCGATTGCTGAGAGTCACGCGCTGCTCGAGCACGGTCGATTTCGGGCGGAGAATCAACTCCACCGTCCATTCCATGCCATAGACGCGGTCGATGTTGCCGACGGTGACGGAAGCGCTGCCATCGTCATGCTTCGCAAACGCAAAGTTGACTGGCGACATCGTCACCCAATTGTGCGAAACCGGAAAATTGAACTCGATTCCAAATGCGGCCCAAGCCCCGCGATAAGCGATCGCAGCCTTCTTAATCGACGGATTGGCATAAAACATGGATTTGCCGGAAATCTTGTCTACGCAGGTGTAAAGGTGGCCGCCTATGTCCGGCAACACGGAGCATTTCAGATATTCATTCTCGAGATAGAGCGCTCGCCACTCATGGGCGGCTCGCCGGCTGGTGAGATTCGTACGCATTGTGTAGGGATAGTTGAACCGACCGGTGGTCAACTGGTCGAAGGGAGGGTTGGGATCGGGCAGTCCCTCGTCGTAAGTCGGCAAAGTGAGAGTGCCTTGCCAGACGCGTACGTCCGACTGCGCGGCCCACGCAGAGGCCGCCAGTCCAAGAACGAAGATTCGCGAAACGATCCGCATCTAGACTCGCAGTAGCCGCGCTGCGTTTTCATAATAAACCTTGCGCAGAGTAGTATCGGGCAGATCAATGCCGTAGATACGCCAGCGTCCTTGAGGAGGTATTTTCGCCGGGGCGTAATCGAAATATTCGTCGTTCGTTTCCAGAAACCGGTAGTAGATCTCGTACAACTGGTCGTTGAAAACTTGTTGGGGAAACTCGTCACCATGTGGCGTCGCATCTGTCCCGAACAGGATTCGGTCCTGGTATTTGTCAAAAAACCTTCTTGCGGTTACCGGCTGCCGGCCGAGCTCGCCGACGCGCGCAGCGATGTCCACAGACATATTGGGAAACCGATCGAGGTTCTCGGCGACGTTTTGCAGGTTTTCCGAGAAGTTGCCCACATGCACCGTCACAAATTGGGTGTTGGGATGCCGGGCAATCATGCGGTTGCGGGATTCAATCAGTTCCGCGTTGCTGGGAAAATCTTGTCCATAAAAGGACCAATCGGGATGATTATTCAACTCTTCGTAGCGCTCGTTAAAGCGATCGGTGGGAGTGAAAAATGCTACGGGATCCGAGATGTGGATGGCTACCGGCAGGTTCAGTTGCCCGCAGGCGTCCCACATGGGATCAAAACGGGCATCATCGATTTTCACCAGCGTGCCCGAGGTGATGTTTTCACGAAGATAGAGTCCTAACGTTTTGAGAATCTTCAAGCCTCGCGCGCCGTCGCGCTGGGCCCGCGCTATGGCTTGAGCCTGCAGCTTCGGGTAATCCGCTTCCTTGAAACGGGAATAGGAGGGCTCGGTGAAGGTATAAAAGCGCCCGGGATACGCACGATCGTATTTCGCTACGGCTTCTGCGAGGCCATTGTCGTAGCCACCGGTCAGGTTGACCATGGCACGAATGTTCCTGCGGTCCATCACCGCCAGCAGTTCTTGGGGAGCTCCCAGAAACTCACGATCCGGCGCGAGTTCGACTCCATTTTCCGACTTTGTCGAGCCGGAGATGTGGGTATGGAAGTCGATGTTTGGAAATTTCGAACGCTCTACGTGAGACTCGTGTACCTGGAGCATACTTCTTGGCTCGTACTTCGAGAGCTGCAAAGCCCCTGCCTCGTTCTTGGCCGCCGCACTGACCGCCCGGCCAACTTGTATTCCAGAGCCTGCCACAAGACCCACTCCGTACAGCCACTGACGTCGACTGATCACGGAGCTCCTATTGTCCAGGCTCAAGCGCCGGCGTGGCGATGTCCACGGGCCGTGGTTGCCCATTGATCGCACCGTGCCAGACGCTCCCGCCGAAAGTCGTGATGTAGATCTCATCGTGGTGCAGCGGATCGGGAATCACCCGTTGTCCCCACTTGAAGTTGAACCCGGAAATACGGGACCAGTGCAGCCCGCGATCTGCCGATCGCCAGGCCGACGATTCAAAGCCAGCCGCGTAGAGCACATTGGGGTCTTGTGGATCAACGGTGACATCGTAAATGTGGCGATCCTTATCGAGTACCTGTTTCCAGCTCTTGCCGCCATTCTCCGAGAGAAAGATTCCTCCGCCGTCTCCGTGTTCTCCCGTGGCTCGAGCCCAGGAGGCGAGGTAAAGACGCTCTGGCGACTGTGGATCGATGGCCAGGCCATTCGGCCCATTCGTCCCCTCGGGCAGTGAAACGGATTGCCAGTGCTCAGCCCCATCCGTCGACCGGTACAGAGCACCATCGCCTGCATTGCCGATGCTTCCATCCTCGGACCGGCGGGCGATCACGACGTAGAGCGTACCATTTGAGCTGCGCGCGAACCGCCACGCAAACGGCTGTTCTTGCGTGATCCCAGAGTCCTTCAGAGCCCAAGTACTCCCACCGTCTGAACTCTTGTAAACCCCCCGGCCAAAACCGGCTACGTACAACACACGCGCATCCTCAGGGCTGTCGGGATCGAGCAGGATATGCGTCGCCCCTGTCTGGTCCATCCCGGTATTCGACTTGGTCCAGTTCTTGCCGCCATCATCACTGCGGCAAACGCCACCTTTGTAATTCAGCACCGAGTTATGCCGCCACATCTTGGGGCGAGGAAGATCATGCGTGTAGCTATTCACGCTCCACATCCGCCCTCGCACTTTGGGATCGAAGACGATCCAATATGTGGTGTTCATCCACTCACTGGGCACTCCGGCGGTTGAACTGGTCCACGAGACGCCGCCATCTTCGCTGCGGAAGAGTCCAATATCGGTGTAAGTAATGAACTGGCGCTTCGGATCGAACGGATCGAAGTGGATTCCGTAGCTGTTGGTGACATCGAGACCGAGGCTGGTCCAGCCAGCTTCATCTACTTTGCGGGAATACGCCGCTACCCACGTAGCACCACCGTCGGTGGTCCGCATGGTTCTCCCGAGATCCGTGCCGTAGGCCAAATTGGCGTCCTGTTGAGCTACCGTAAGGTTCAAAGGATTTTCTGCCCAGGCAGGCCCAAAGCGCTCGGAGATCCAAGAGTCTTTTACGTTCTTTGCCGCTGCGTCGGATTCTTTCCACACCAACTTCCAGTCAGCGCCAGAGTCGGTGGTTTTGGCCACGCCGATCCAGGACTTTCCATCGAGCGTCAGATGATCGTAGGAGACATAAGCCGTCTCCGGATGAAGCAGGCTGGTCGCAATAGCCCGCACTTTCGCTCCCTCGCCGGGCAGATCACTCTTGCGCCAGTTCGCGCCGCCGTCCTTCGAGACGAAAATTCCCTGCTCCGAGGTGGCGTAAATGGTTGGCTGCGGGCCCGAACCAAAGCCCAGCGAAATGTCACTCGCAGCTGCGGGAAGCGGGAGACTGCGCACTCCGCTCGGGTTGGTCACTGCGATTGCGTGAGCACTTGCCAGAAACAAGGTCCGCCCATCGGCCGCGGAATGTGGGTCCACCCAAAGCCGGAGCGGAACTTCCGGCAAGCTCACCTGCTTTTGCCAACTCTTTCCGTAGTCGCGCGAAACAAACAGCGTGGGACTCTCCTTCGTCCCAGCGGCCGCATAGAGGACCTGCGAGTTGGAGGGATCAACCGCCAGGGCTGCGATC
>PLEA01000544.1 GCA_003136335.1 Acidobacteriaceae bacterium
ATAAACGTACAATGGATCGGGCAATGGGGGCCTTGTTAGCCGTTGTAGCAGTTCCGAGAATCAATAAGTTACGTGTTATCAATACCCTGAATAGTTCGACTCCCGTCGCCTCCACCAATATCCTTATTTTTATCAATAGCTTACGGGGAATAAAACTTTTCGTACAATGTTCGTACAACCATCTCGGAAGAGGCGGGCCCCTCTTTGCCGCCATTCCAGCAAGGTTTGTGGACGCGCCCAATGTTGTTCAGGGCGGCATGGGAAAGGTCGATCCTTACTGTTTCACTTGCTCCTCCCGCAGGGTGCCACGCCGCAGTGCTCGTTCTTTCATAAGCACAAAGAACACAGGCACCAGAATCAGCACGTGAATTGTTGAGGTAATCATTCCGCCCACAATCGGAGCGGCAATCGGCTTCATCACGTCTGAACCAATGCCGCTCTCGAACAGAATTGGGATGAGACTGGCCAGTACTGCGGTGACGGTCATCAGCTTTGGGCGGAGACGCTGTACTGCCCCCTCGATTGCTGCCATTTCAATGTCCGCATTGGTGAGCTGATGCCCCGAAGCCAACTTGCGGTCAAGAGCTTCATGAAGGTAGACAACCATGACCACCCCCGTCTCGACGGCAATTCCAAATAGCGCGATGTAGCCCACCCAGACTGCCACGCTGAAGTTGTAGCCGAGCAGCCACTGCAAGATCAGGCCGCCGGTCATGGCATAGAACGTGGGAAAGATCAGCACCATAGCTTCTGTGGCGGAATGGAAAATCATGTACAGCAGCACGAAGATCACGAAAAACACGACTGGCAGAATGACTTTCAGCCGCTCCTTGGCCCGGACTTCGAACTCGTATTCGCCGGACCAGGTGTAGGTGTAGCCCGCTGGTAGCGTGAGTTTCTGGCGCAGCAGATTAGAGGCCTCTTTCACGAAGCCACCATAGTCTTTCGTGTTCAGGTCGATGTAGACGTAGCCCGTTAGCTGGCCGTCCTCGTCGCGGATCATGGCGGGGCCATTCGAAAACGAGATCTTCGCTACCTGTCCGATGGGAATTTGTGCGCCTGTCGGAGTCGCGATCAGCACACGAGCAAAATCTTCTAGGTTGTCACGAAAATCGCGCTCGTAGCGGACGTTCATCGGGTAACGTTCACGGCCTTCAATGTTTTCTCCGATGTTCATACCTCCGATGCCAGATGCAACCGCTTGCTGCACATCCGCGATGGTCAACCCGTACTTGGCTGCTTCCAGGCGATTCGTATCAATGTTGACGTAGAAGCCTTGTGAAACATGCTCGGCAAAGGCGGAGCGGACCTGTGATGTCTGAGAGAATATCTGCTGAATCTGGGCGCCGAGTTGCTGAATACCCTCGAGGTTCGGCCCCTGGATCTTCATCCCGACCGGTGTTTTGATTCCGGTAAGCGCCATGTCGAGGCGGTTTTCGACTGGCATCGTCCACGTGTTGGTAAGTCCTGGGTATTGCAACTTCTCGTCCATCTGGGTAATCAGTTTCTCGTACGTCATGCCCGCGGGCCACTGCTCGCGCGGTTTCAGCATGATGGTGGTGTCGTACATATCGAGAGGAGCGTTGTCGGTCGCGCTATCCGAACGTCCGACGACTCCAAACACGGTCTCTACCTCGCGGAAGGATCGCAGCATTCGATCTTGCGACTGTAGAAGTTGCGAAGCCTGCGTGATGGAAATGCCGGGCAGCGCTGTCGGCATATATAACGCCGAACCTTCATAGAGCGGCGGCATAAATTGGCTGCCGATCCTCAACACCAGAGGGAAGGTGAGCACGAGGAACAGCAGGTTCACGAGCAATGTCGTCTTGCGATATCTCAGGCACAGGCGGAGAACCGGAAGGTATAACGCCTGTGTCCATCGGGAAATTGGGTTTTGCGACTCAGGGCGTAGCTTTCCTTTGATAAACATGACCATCAGAACCGGCACCAATGTGATCGCCAGGACAGAGGAAAAGCCGACGGCGAGCGTCTTGGTCCAAGCGAGAGGACGGAACATGCGTCCTTCTTGCGCCTCCAAAAGGAAGACAGGCAGGAATGAAACCACAATGATGATGAGTGAAAAGAACAGTGCTGGCCCGACCTGCTTCGCGCTATCAATCAAAATCTTCCGGCGCTCGGGTTCCGGGATGGCGGAACTCATGTCTCCTGAAGGTGGCGGGCTGGGTCGCTCCGACAGATGGCGATAGCCATTCTCGACCATGACAATCGCGGCATCGACCAAAACTCCAATAGCCAACGCGATCCCGCCCAAGGACATGATGTTGGAACTGACTCCCAGGTAGTACATCGGCACGAAAGAAGCGATGACCGCGATGGGAAGTGTGAGGATTGGGATCAGAGCAGAGCGAAAATGAAATAAGAAAACAATGATGACAATGCTGACGATGACCGCTTCCTCTAACAGGTCGCGTTGCAGTGTTTTAATCGAATCCTGAATCAGCCCGGCGCGGTCGTATCCTGACACCACTTCCACGCCAGGTGGCAAGGAAGACTTGATCTCGGCAAGCTTCTTCTTCACCCCGTCGATCACGTTCAGGGCGTTCAGCCCATAGCGCATGACTACGATACCGCCGACAGTCTCTCCCTGCCCTTGCCAATCTGCCACGCCTTCTCGAATATCCGGGCCAAAAGAAACCCTCCCCAGATCTTTGATCAAGACTGGCGTACTGTTCTTCGCCATGACCGGAACGTTCTCCAGGTCGGCGAGCGAGTGCAGATAGCCCAGACCGCGAATCATGTAGCGGGTTCCGCTCAACTCCAGCGCGCGCCCGCCAACTTCGTTGGTGCTGGATTTCACCCGGTCAATTACCGTCGAGAGCGGTATGCCATAAGCGAGCAGTTTGTTCGGATCAAGCTGGACTTGATACTGGCGCACAAAGCCGCCGATCGTGGCGACTTCTGCAACGCCGGGGACAGTTTCTAGTTGGTAGCGGAGGTGCCAATCCTGTAGTGCTCGCAAATCGGCAAGGCTGTATTTGCCGCTGTGGTCCACCATCGCATACTCGTAGACCCACCCCGCTCCCGTGGCGTCCGGGCCGATCATCGGATGAACGTTTGGCGGCAGCCGCCCAGCGATGGTTTGCAGGTACTCCACCACGCGCGAACGCGCCCAGTACATATCCGTTCCGTCTTCGAAGACTACAAACACGTACGAATCGTTGAACATTGTCTGCCCGCGCACGGCCTTGACGTGCGGCGCAGCCAGCAGAGCAGTCACGATTGGGTACGTAACCTGATCTTCGATGATGTTGGGTGGCTCGCCTTCCCAGTTGGTATGGATGATTACTTGGACATCAGAAATGTCTGGCAGTGCGTCCAGTGGGATGTGTCCCATGGCCCAGATGCCCGCTATCACCAACAGCAACACGCCCGTAAAGACGAGGAACCGGTTGCGAGCGCACCACTCAATGGTTCGGTTAATCACGTTACATTCCTCCCGTCGCATTGAGCGTGAGGTGCTTGCTCACGATTACTTGTCCGTTTTGAGTGGCGGTGATCGTTACTTGCCACGTACCGCCAGATCCAAGATCGCCGCTGCCTTCATACAGGCCGCCGCCCTTGTCGCTCGCATTGACCACCGTTTTCATGGCAGCCATCCCCATCTCCTGCATGGCTGCCATTAAGAATGTGACCGTTAACTGGGCACCGGTCACCGGCTTTCCGTCGCTCGAAGTGAGCTTCACACGAACAGTGTTGCTGCCTTTGTGTGGCGGTGAAGGATCGGTAGTCAGTTCGACTGTGGCTTGCGTTTGTGCTGGTGCATTCATGGCCGCCGCTCCACCGGCACCCGGCGGTGGAGGTATGAATGCCCCCGCGGCGGCTTGCAACTGAGCTTCGGAGTCGATCAGAAAGTTCGCCGAGATGACGATCTGCTCGCCCGCGCGAACTCCTTTCGTAACAATCTGCTGCTCGCCTACGCGGGACCCGAGTTCAACCTCTCGTGGTTCAATGTTTCCTTCGCCTCGGTAAGCGAACACCAAGTTTCGGGTTCCAGAATGAAAGACCGCCGACCCCGGAACCACCAATTGCCGGCCGAGCGGCAGTTTCAGTCGAACGTTTACATACATGCCCGGCCTCAATTTCAGGCCTGGGTTCGGAATCACCAAGCGAACTGGCAGTGTGCGTGTAGTCATCTCCACCTGCGGCAGCAGATAATCCACTCGCCCGGAGAAGACCCTTCCGGGATACGCATCAACGGTAACGTCGGCATGGTCTCCAGGCTTGATTTTGCCTGTATCGTTTTGGAAAACCTGTGCCAGTACCCAAACGTCTGAGAGATCCGAAACCGTATACAAATGCGTCTCCGGCTGCACATACATGTTCGGCAGTGCGTTTTTCTCGGTGATGTAGCCTGAAACTGGAGAGTTGATCGTTAAGTCGGTAATCACTTTCCCGTCCGTGTCCAACTTGGCAATCTCACTCGGCGGTATTTCCCATTGCAGCAGCCGATCCTTGGTAGCACTGAAGAGAGAGGCGGCTCCTGATGCGACACCCGTAACAGAACTCTGCCGCAAGTCGGCCTGGTTCTTTCTTGCGATCAGATATTCCTGTTCAGTTGTGACAAGATCGGGGCTGTAGATTGTGAAAAGAGGTTGACCTTTGCGCACGAAGTCGCCGGTTGCATCGACAAACAACTTGCGTATCCAGCCCGAAAAGCGCATCTGAACGTAAGCCAGACGGCGCTCATCAGCCTGGACATTTCCAAAAAACCTGATCTCGTCGTTGACAGGCTGGTATTTGACCTCACCAATTTGCACGCCGATGCTCTGCATCCGTTGGGGCGAGATCTGCATAGAAGCAAGTGCTATCTCAGGCTGAGGCGGAGCCGCCGATTGCTCGGCTGACATGCTCTGCATCGGAGGCTGTACGGCCTCATTAGTCTGCCCTGTCGATGGTTCAACCTGGGTAGTTCGCGACGTGTGCAGCCGCCACCACAGGGCCGTTATCCCAATTGCGAAGACTATTGTCGTAAACAGCATGACAAGAAAAGCGCGGCGGTAAGGAATATCGGTTCGATTCGTCATGGCAAACTCACCCCCGTGAGCCGTTCTAATCTCGCTAACGCAGACTCATGCTCGACCAACTCACGTTGATATTCGAGATTCAAGTTCAATACATCCTGAAAAGAAGAAAGCAGAGTTTGGAAGTCTTGCCGGTTGGTTTCGTAGGCCGCCATTCCAGCTTGAAATGTGGCCTCTGATTGAGGAAGTAAGCCTTCCGTGTAGATCCTGAGTTGGTCCTCCGACCTGCGCACCACTACGTATTGCTGCTCAACTTCCGACTGCACCCGCTGCACTTCCGCCTGGAGTTGCTGCTTTGCGCGCTCTTGGTTTTGAGTGGCTTCCGCTAATGCAGCTGACTGACGGCCACGGTTTGGCAGCCGTATGCCAAAGCTGGCCATGTAGTAGTCGCGGAATTTGTCAGCCGTATGCTCGTAGGTATAGCTGACGTTGAAGTCCGGCCTGAACTCCTTGTGTGAAAGCTCAACCTGCGATTCCTCCCGATGCACCATCTCAGAGCGTGAGCGCACATCGGGATTCTGATCTTGCACCCGCGCCAGCAATTCGGCGTCGGTGTTCGTCAGGACGGTCTGGAAGAGAGGCTCGGTAACAATGTCCGGAGAACTTTGCGCGCGGCTCAGGACTTGCTTTAGCTGCGCCTCAAGCTGCTCTTCCTGCTGATGGTGCATGGCAATCTCTTGCAGAATCTTGGTGTGCTGCAATTGCGCCTTCAGAACATCCTGTTGGTTCCCCTGGCCCACCCGGTAGCGCGATTCGGCGACCTGCTGAATTTGGCTGAGTAGCTGGTCGTTGCGCTCCAAGGTTGGCAACGTTTTCTGAAGGTAAGCGAGCTGAAAATACACGAGTTTCAACGTCTCGATTGTCTGACTCCGCACCCCATGCGATTGCGCGCGGATCGAGTCGGCTTCTCGCTCGGCAACCTCGGATCGGAGACGGCGCTTACCCGGATACAGAAGGTCTTGCGACGCTCCGATACCCACGTAAGCAAAGTCGCTATTGGAATACCCAGCGAAAGGCCGCGGACTCCCGACGCTGAACTGCTGGACAGTGATCTCGGTCTCCGGTAGTGCCGATGCTTGCTTGGGAACGTTGGTGGCCGCCTGCCACGCGTGTAGGGAGGCGGCAATTTCAGGATTGCTCCGATCCACCTCCTGCACCAATTCCAACAGCGGGCTGGGCGAAGCCGTAGGGTGCTTGCCCTGATCTCTCATCGGAGCAGGCGTTTGTGGCGTGTCGATCGTTGCTTGGGCCTTCGCCGTCATCGGGGACAGGGTGAGGACGGACGCCAAGAGGACCATCACAAAAAGGCGAGTTGCTCCGGACGTAAGCCGGCACGTATAGGCAAAGTTCATCTTTCCTCCAAATGGAAAGCACAAATGCGCGCAGACGCACGAAGGCGTTAGCGCGAACGAGGAAAGACGATCAGATTCTGAGGATTGTGGTGGTTGTCGAACCTAGTCCTGGCGGGCTATGGGTGCACGAAACCCGAGATGACAATTGTGCCAGCGAGGGGTACGCGTCAGCTTGGGCGGCAAGGGGAAGCGCGTGAGACAGAATCAAACTGACATAATGCAATTGCGAGGAAGCTGTCTTCAAAGCGTGGAAATCAGCAGGAGTAGCCGTTGACTGGCAGCAGGGATGGGATTTCGCCATGCCCATGTCCCCACATTGCCTCGCCATCTTCTTGCAGCACTCCCTCTCGGCCGGCGTCATCTCCGCATTGGGCACCGCGCATGCCATCACTGGCATCGCGGCGAACAGTGCCGCCAAAACGAAAACCCCGACTTTGTTCATTAGTTTCAACGATACCAGTCTAGCTGCAGCTAGGAGTTAGAAGCAACAGCCGCAAGAAGATTTCAGATTACCGACGTGACGCTGCCGGATTCCTTTCACTCTACCCTGCAGAAACAATAAAGAAACTGCTGGATTGTATCGAACAGTGTGCGATGCAGTTCCTTGGAGTGGCATATCGAGAAGCAACACATTTCCCTATCTCCTGTGTCCGGGAACGTTGAGCTTCAATGCGACTCGCGGGGTACGTCATCACCACGACAGCCCGTCAAGAAATCGAGGTCCGCGCCCGTGTTTGCCTGCATCACTCGCTCAACGTAGAGCTGTTGGTAGCCGCCTTTCGTCGAGTGCAGCGGTGGTTGCCATTGCGTACGCCGCCGATCTAACTCATCTTGCGAAACATCCAGATGGATGCGCCGGGCTTCGACATCGATTTCTACCAAATCTCCGTCGCGCACTAGAGCTAGAGTGCCACCGACTGCCGCTTCGGGACAAACATGCAGCACTACCGTCCCGTACGCGGTTCCGCTCATACGCGCATCTGAAATACGCACCATGTCGGTGATCCCCCGTTTTAAAAGCTTCGCAGGCAAACTCATATTGCCCACTTCGGCCATTCCGGGATAACCCTTGGGTCCACAGTTCTTCAACACGAGAATGCAGTTCTCATCCACTTCCAGGTCGGGATGGTCGATGCGCTCTTTGTAGTGCTCGATGTTCTCGAATACCACCGAGCGGCCGCGATGGCGCATGAGATGCGGCGACGCCGCCGATGGCTTTAGCACGGCTCCGTCGGGCGCCAAGTTGCCGCGGAGCACGGCAATGCCGCCGTGTTCCACAAGTGGATTTTCCAGAGGGCGAATGACCTCGGAATTCCAGTTTGGAGCGGACTCACAATTTTCCCAGATCGTCTTGCCATTGACAGTCAATGCATCCCGATGAATCAGGCTACGCTGGTCGAGCGCGCGAACGACCGCAGGAAGACCGCCAGCATAGTAAAAGTCCTCCATGAGGAAGCGACCGGACGGCATTAAATCCACGAGCGTGGGTACGTCTCGGCCTAGGCGGTCCCAATCGGCGAGTGTAACTTTCAGACCGACGCGCCCCGCGATCGCGAGAAGGTGAATGACCGCGTTGGTCGAGCCGCCTACAGCACCATTTACGACGATTGCGTTCTCAAATGCTTGTCGCGTGAGGATCCGGGATATACGCAGGTCATCGCGCACCATCTCCACGATCCTGCGTCCAGCGTTGTGGGCAAGAACATAACGGCGAGAGTCTACGGCTGGGATCGCCGCGTTCTGCGGCAGCGCGAGGCCGAGAGCTTCTACCATGCAGGCCATGGTGGACGCGGTTCCCATCGTCATGCAGTGGCCCGCAGAGCGCGACATACAAGCCTCCGCTTCCATGAAATCTTGCGAGCTGAGTGTGCCCGCTTTTAGTTCTTCATCGAAATGCCAAACTGCCGTACCCGAACCAATGTCATGGCCGCGATACTTGCCATTGAGCATGGGGCCGCCGGAGACTACCAATGCGGGAACATCGCAGCTTGCTGCTCCCATCACCAAGGACGGTGTAGTTTTGTCGCATCCGCACAACAGGACGACGCCGTCGATTGGGTTCGCCCGGATCGATTCTTCGACATCCATGCTCACCAGATTTCGGAACAGCATTGCGGTGGGCCGCATGTTGGTCTCGCCCATCGACATGACCGGAAATTCAAGAGGCAGACCTCCAGCCTCCCAGACGCCGCGTTTAACGCGTTCGGCAATCTGTCGAAAATGCGCGTTGCAAGGCGTGAGTTCCGACCAGGTGTTGCAGATACCAATGACTGGACGACCGTCAAATACATGGTCGGGCAATCCCTGGTTGCGCATCCAGCTGCGGTGCACAAAGCCATCTTTATCCGTCTTGGCAAACCAGGCGGCTGAGCGATAACGGCGCTTCTCGTCGGGCATCGATTGCTACCCTTTCCGATTCAGGCCTGAATCTGTTAACAATAGTGTTGACATCTTACAACGTGGCGGCGAATCATGTGGCGCTGCCCTGCCACATTGACAAAGAGTGGGACCATAGTAAAACTCATCTTGGCCACAAGAGTCATGTTATTCCCGCTCCTGTACACACAGCGAGTATTTGTTGGATGAAATGAGGCAAGAAACGACCATGGCAATGAAAGAAAACAGTCAAGCCCGAACCAGCCGTTGCCTCGTAACGCTGTGGGCCATCCTTGGAATCGCCTTCCTCACGAATTGCGTCAATGCGGTTGCCCGGGAAAAGCCGACGGGTCAGCCTGATGATCTCGCTCAAGGAAGCCAGTGGCTTAAACAACATCTATTGGACGACCAGGCGCAACCGCCAGTTTCATTCGTCTACGACAGACAGGGTTCGAGTACGCTGCTAAAAACTTGGCCAAAGAAAACGGAAACCGAGCAACTTGACGGCGTGCGCACGGAACATATCGTGTTCTGGACCGATGCGAAAACCGGCTTGCAATTCCGTATTGAGGCATTGGAGTTTGCAAACTCTCCCGTAGTAGAGTGGACGGCATATTTCAAGAATGACGGCAAGGCCGACGCCCCGATACTCGAGTATGTTCAGGCGCTTGACGTGTCCTTTCCGGTTGCAGGCGAAGGCATCCCGACCATTCTTTACTCCAAGGGATGCGGTGTGATGGACACGTATTCACTGGTGAAAAAGCCATTGAATCAACTCGAATCCTTTCAGATTTCGAGTGAAAGCGGAGGCAAGACTGTTGAGACCATACCGTTTTTCGACATTACGACAGCGGGGCGGGGCCTGATCGGAGCTTTGGGCTGGCCGGGCAAATGGGCTATCAACTTCTCGCGTCCCACTGAGGCGGCGATTGCGGTGAGCGCCGACATGGAAGGCACGCACCTTTCTCTGCATCCCGGTGAGGAGATTCGCACTCCGGAGATCCTGCTCCTCCCGTGGGCAGGGGACGATCTCGATGCCCATAACATTTTGCGGCGGCACATTCTGAAATACCACACGCCCCAATATGACGGGAAGCCGGTGGTTCTGCCGGTCTCTCACTTGGGATGGGGCGGAATGAAGACGTCCACGAGTTTGCATCTCATCGAACAGATCACCAAAGAAAATATCGGGTTTGAAAATTTCTGGATGGATGCCGGGTGGTATGGCACCGACCGTCCAGTCGATGAGTTTCAGGTGTTCGGCAAAGAAGACTGGTTTTTGCACGCCGGAAATTGGCGGGTCAATGAAGTTCCTCATCCCGACGGCAAAGGCTTAAGACCGATCAGCGATGCCGCTCACGCTCACGGCATGAAGTTCCTACTGTGGTTTGAACCGGAACGGGCGGTCGTCGGAACGCCGCTGACGATCCAGCATCCCGACTGGTTTATCGGAGAAGTCACAACTCACTTCGAAGGAAATACCGAGCGGCCGTTGGTGAAGTTTCGTATGTTTGACTTCGGCAATCCGGCAGCGCGGCAATTCATGATCGATTCGATGTCGGACCTGATCGACAAAGAAGGCATCGACATTTACCGGCAGGACTGCAACTTCGCGCTCGCCCCATTCTGGGCGCAGGCGGATACGCTCGACCGTCAAGGACTCACGCAGATCCGCTACGCGGAAGGCTTGCTGAAATTTTGGGATGAACTGCGACGCAGGCATCCGCAACTCATCCTCGACATTGTTCAGCGGGGCGACCTGGAGACAATTTCCCGTGCTGTCGATCTGAGCCGTGCCGACTATCCGGTTTCGCCGGATGCCGATCCGGTCGGAGCCCAGGTCAGCACCGAAGGCCTCGCCTATTGGAGGGCGCATTTTGGAACTCTGCTCCAGGTTCGCCCGCGGGATACTTATCATTTTCGCAGCGGTATGGCTCCCGGCTTGGCCTTCGCGCTTTTCAATGTCGCGGGCTACCCGAACCAAGTCGGTAATTTTATCCCCGCTGATTTTCCTTACGACTGGATGCGCATCATGGTCGCGCAACTCAAACTCGTGCGGCCCTACTACTACGGTGACTATTATCCTCTGTTGCCGTGCAGCGAAAATTCCGATTGCGCCACCGATCCGCGCAAGGAGCGTAGCACCGCTTTCGAGTGGGCCGCCTGGCAGTTTAATCGTCCCGAACAAGGGGATGGAATGGTGCAGGCTTTTCGGAGAGACGAGAACGACGAACCCTCCAAGAATCTGCCTTTGCGAGGGCTTGATCTGGCAGCAACGTATGAGATCAAAGATCTCGATACGACAACGCCGAGTACGATTTCCGGAAGAGACTTAATGCAGCAAGGGCTGCATGTGGAAATTAAAGAAAAGCGCGGAGCAGCGATCATCCTCTATAAGAAAGTTCGCTAATCGGCTGCGACGTGCTGAGTCTGTTGTCCGAGACCTCGGATGCCCAGTTGCACGCGGTTCCCGGGACGCAGGTACCTAGGCGGCTTTTGGCCGTGGCCGACGCCGGGCGGGGTTCCAGTGGAGATGATGTCGCCGGTTTGTAGGCTCATGAAGTTGCTCAGATAGCTGATTAGGTGGGCCACTCCGAAAACCATGGTGTTTGTCGATCCGCTTTGGCAGCGGTGGCCATCGACTTCGAGCCACATATCCAGATTCTGCGGATCGGTCACTTCGTCCGGCGTTACGAGCCACGGGCCGATGGGGCCGAAGGTATCGGCACTCTTGCCTTTCACCCACTGGCCGGTGCCCTCGAGTTGAAAGGCGCGTTCGGAAAGATCGTTGATAACGCAGTAGCCGGCCACATGCGAGAGGGCATCGGCCTCTTCGACGTACTTTCCGGGCTTGCCGATGATCACGCCGAGTTCGACCTCCCAGTCGGTCTTCTTCGATCCGCGCGGAATGACGATGCCATCGTCGGGGCCGCAGATGGACGAGGTTGCCTTCATGAAAATCACGGGCTCGACGGGCACGGCCATCCCGGATTCGGCCGCGTGATCGGAATAGTTCAGGCCGATGCAGATGAACTTTCCAACACTTCCTACGCACGGGCCGAGGCGCGGTCGTCCGGCAACCTTGTGCAACTGCGAGGGGTCGAGCGTTCCCAGTTTTTCAATCGACTCGGGGAGCAGGGATTCTCCGGCGAGATCGGGGATGATTGTCGACAGGTCGCCGATTTCGTCATCGCCAAGCAGGATGCCTGGCTTCTCCTGACCCGGTAGACCATAGCGAAGTAGTTTCATTTTTTCTCCAAAGAAGTTTTGTATCTAGAGGCTGAAGCCGCCGTCGATGATGTGGACTTGGCCCGTGGTGTAGCTGGATTCGTCCGAGGCCAAGTAAACGGCCAGCGCGGCAATTTCGTCGGAACGGCCGATGCGACCCATCGGTTGGCGCGCGACAAACTCGGAGCGAGCCTTTTCTACATTTCCTTGCGCGGCCATGCGTTCGTCGAGCGAGGGAGACTGCACGGTTCCTGGGCAGATGGCGTTGCAGCGAATACCGCCGCGGATGAAATCGGCGGCAATGGCTTTCGTCAATCCAATCACGGCGGCCTTTGTGCTGCCGTAGACAAAGCGGTTTGGCGCCGCCTTGATGCTCGATGCGGCTGACGACATATTAATGACGCTTCCCTTTCCCGCTTGCAGCATCCCGGGCAGAAAAACGCGGCAGGTGCGGTACATCGATTTGACGTTGAGATCGAAAGAGAAATCCCAATCTTTTTCCGAACAGTCGAGGATGCTGCCGTGATGAACATAGCCGGCACAATTGAACAAAACGTCGAGCGTGCCAACCTCTGCGGCGCAATTGGCAACATCCTGCGCGTCGCGGACATCGAGGCGGCGAGGTCGAATGTCGGGCCGCTCATGGCTTAGATTTGCTAACGACGAGTCGTTGATGTCCGTCGCCCACACCGTCGCTCCCTCGTCGGCAAAAGCGAGGGCCGTGGCGCGGCCGATACCCTGTCCGGCGGCCGTAACCAACGCAATCTTGCCTGCCAGTCTTTCGCTCATTTTGCTCCTCGCCGAATTATCCGATTTAAAGTGAATGCGCCTTCAACGATAGAGGATGCATTTAAATTGTCAACAGTAGTGTTGACATTGTAGACTACTACTCCGATCCGCGACGAGTCGACATGGAACTGGACATCGAGAACTTCGACGCCCTGCGCGATTATCTTGCGGAGCATGGATACGTGCCGTCGGGCGCGAAGATCTTCTTGGAGAACCTTGCCGGCGGAGTTTCCAACCGCACGGTGAGGGTGGAATGGGGCGATGGACGCTGCTGGGTTATCAAACAAGCACTGACGAAGTTGCGCGTGAACGTGGACTGGTTCAGCAGCCCCGAGAGAATTGGAGTAGAAGCGAAAGCTCTGCGCTGGCTCAATCGCTCCGCCCCACCCGGAACGACTCCGGCTTTCATCTATGAAGACGTGGAAAATCACTTGATGATTATGGAAGCAATCCCGAAAGGACACGAAAACTGGAAGTCGCTCCTGCTTTCGGGAAAGATTGTTTCCGATCATTTCGAACAATTCGGATTGCTTCTTGGCACTATTCACCGAAGGTCATTCCAGGTTGGCGCCGAAGTCTCCAGCGAGTTTGCGGATACCACCTACTTCGAGAGTCTTCGCCTGCAACCGTACTATATTTATACCGCCCAGACAATTCCGGTAGCCGCCGGATTTCTTAACGCGTTGGCGAGGGAAACACTTGAGCACAAGGACAGTTTGGTTCACGGCGATTTCAGCCCGAAGAATACTTTGATCTACCGAGGAAAACTGATTCTGCTCGACTACGAGGTAGTCCACTTCGGCGATCCAGCCTTTGATGTGGGCTTCGCGTTGACACATTTTCTCAGTAAGGCGCATCACCTACCAGAAGTGCGCGGTCGCATGGCCAGCGCGGCCGAGCTGTTTTGGCACGTGTATCAAGAAGAGATCATGCAGATCAAATGGGCCGAATCCCTGGAGTCGCGAGTGATTCGTCATACCCTTGGGTGCTTACTGGCGCGTGTGGCCGGAAAGTCTCCACTGGAATACTTGACGCCTCAGGAAAGAGAGCGGCAACTGGATGTCGTGCTCGCACTGATTTTGAAGTCTCCAACTAATGTTCCCGCTTTGATCGCTGAGTTCGTCCACAAAATCGAAACCCATGCCAACAATTGAACAACTTTCGGGCCGCGAAGTTCTGGACAGTCGCGGCAGACCGACCGTTCTGGCAACCTGCGTTTTGGAGGGTGGAATCAGGGCTTCCGCCTCTGTGCCCTCGGGCGCATCGACCGGGAGCGGCGAAGCATTCGAGTTGAGAGATGGCGATTCCAACCGATATCAGGGTTTGGGCTGTCGACAAGCGGCGGCGAATATTGGCGGGGTGCTTCAATCTGCGCTCGCTGGGCATGCGTTCAAAGATCAGTCTGCAGTCGACCGGACCATGATTGCGCTCGACGGAACTGCTACCAAGTCGCGTATCGGTGCGAACGCCATATTGGCGGTTTCGGTCGCCTTCGCGCGAGCCTGCGCATTGTACTGCGATATTCCTCTCTACCAACATTTCGCCGAAATGATGGGAGTGACCGCAAACCGACTCCCTCGCCTGACGATCAATCTCTTCAGCGGCGGAAAGCATGCGGGTCAGCAAGTGTCTGTGCAGGATGTGCTGATCATTCCGATGTCCGCGCGAACCATCGATGAGGTTCTGGTTTGTGCATTCGATGTGTATCAGGCGGCGGCGGACTTGATATTCCGCAAATATGGAATGCGCCTGCTCACCGCGGACGAAGGCGGTTTAGCGCCCCCGTGCCGATCCGCAGAAGAGATGTTGGGATTGGCGGTGGAAGCGATCGAGCTGGCGGGCTACAGCCCCGGCAAGGATATTTTTCTCGGTATTGATGTTGCTGCTTCGCATTTTTATGGCGACCACGGTTATAAGAAGGATGGAAAGATTCTGGACAGTGCGGGAATGATTGAAGCGGTTGCGAAATGGCTCGATGAGTATCCGCTGCTGAGCGTGGAGGATGGACTGGCAGAAGATGACTGGCCAAACTGGCCCGGACTTCGTCGAGCGATCGCTGGCCGTGCGCTCACCTTGGGCGACGATCTGCTATGTACGAACTCCGCCCGCATACGACGTGCGATAGACGCGAATGCCTGCGATGCTTTGCTGCTGAAGGTCAATCAGATCGGAACACTTACGGAAGCGATTGAGGCCTACAAGCTGGCACGAGCGGCGGGTTGGTCGATCACGCTGAGCGTCCGCAGCGGAGAAACCGAAGACAACTGGGCGGCAGATTTGGCGGTCGGATGGCGCGCCGATCAATTCAAGAATGGATCGATTCGTCAGTCCGAGCGTCTGGCAAAGTACAACCGCCTGCTGGAAATCGAGGAAGGGACGCGCTGGCCACTTGCCGATTGGCTACTCCACGGTTGAACTTTCCGGACGTATCGAACCGCTGGGATGAGTCAGGATTTGGACTGTGCGTCAGAAGATGAGCCGAATTTCAATTCGCAGCACCATCGTGATCCACTTGTCGATTCTGTGCTGGGCATCTTCGCTATTGTGTGCCCAGACCAACGTTCAGAACAGAGATGGCTATGTACGCCGCGAAGGAAATGATTGGATACTCGGCACATCGCTGACGGAGAGACGGATTCGTCTCGCCGACGGACACCTCTCTTTGGTTTCGCTGCGTAACAAGGCCTCAGGGCATGAATATCAGGACTCAAATAATCCTCCCGCCGAGATACGGTTTTCGGCGGAGGAACAGGATGTCAGCGCACCCGATTGGCGTTGGAAACTCCGCAGCGAACACGCTGTAAAGGCGGAACAAGGGGAACTGCAACTCGACATCGAGCTTGAATCGGCAAGACTGCGTGTTACCAAGCACTACGTGACTTATCCCGAGACTTCAGTAATTCGGGAATGGCTCAGTATCGAAAACTGGTCGGGAAAGCCTGTCCATATTAGTAAAGTCGATTTCCTGCACAACCGGGTGCTGGGCTCTATCGCGCAAGATCTCGACTTTAATTACCTGACCGGCGGAGGAAACTACAACGGCAGCCAACTTCTAAAGACCGAACCCATGGGCGCCGCGTACCAGCGCACTCTCGACTCCAATGGAGGAATTCAGCCCGGCAATTACAGCAGTTTCCTGCCCCTGATTTTTCTGCTCAATCGCAACACGACCGACGGCGTCGCCATCGGTTGGGATTATCTCGGCCACTGGCGCTTCGAGATTGGCGATCAGGAAGGTGGGCCACTGGACATGAGCCTGGAATTGGCGGGTTTCGGAAAAGACTTGCTTCCTGGCGCAACAATTGAAACGCCAAAAGTATTTCTAGCGACGTTCTCGGGCGGCGTCGATGAACTAGGAAATCAGTTGCTCGATTGGCAATATGCGTACTTGTGGGAATTCACGAATCCAGAATACTTCGCCAAGACTCGTTGGGCGGTCGACTGGCCAGATCCGTGGGTTGGAGAAGGAGGCACTCCGAGCGCCGATAATTGGGGACGACGGTTGGCGCTCGACCTGCGCTATGTCGATCTTCTGCGTGAAACCGGCACAGATATTCTGTGGGACGATGCGGGATGGTACGACAAGTGGGGTACGTGGAATGGGCCCGAATGGAAGCAGACGAATGATTACTTGCGAAAGCATGACATGAGATGGGTGCTGTGGTACCCGACGTTTCTGGCGACACCGGAGTCCAAAGTGGCGCAGCAGCACCCCGACTGGCTGATCGCAGGCCAGGAGACTCTGGAACAGTCGATTCCCGCAACCGTGAATTGGCAAAGCCGAGTTTTAGATGACAGTGTTAGTGCGTGGGGAAACTATCAGTGGCGTTATGACATTGCACCTGCAGCTAGCGCTAACGACACGGATGCTCTGGCTGCCGATCAAAACTTCCGCAAACTGCTTGAGCGCTTCAAGAGAGATCATCCGCGGAGCGGGATCGACGCTTGTGATGGAGGAGGACGTTGGATCAGCTACGACATCGCTCGACTTGCCGAGTCGGGGGAGTACACGGATGGAGGCGTCGGCCCTTATAGCCCCTATTACACTTCCCTTCTGGTGCCGCCCGACAAACTTCACAACGTGGTTGATTTTGATCATACGTATTACAACTCAGCGACTGACCGCACGCATCTGGCAATGAATCCCACATGGTATCGAGATCCGGGCGACGGGCCCGATGTGGAATCGATCCGCAAGGACTGGGAGATTTATCACTATCTCGTGGCACAAGGCGTGGCGGGCCGATGGAGTCACGTATATCGTCCCAAGGTCGAACACGATCACGCCATCTGGTATTTCCAGAGAATGAATCGAGACGGCTCGAAGGGTGTCATTCTGACCAAGCACGCCAAGCGAGGTTCTACCTATTTCGTGATCAGCCGTCTCTCGAAGTCATTGCCGGGTTCAATGGATCAATTTCGCGGCGGGGCGGGAGAGATGAACATGGCAACGACCACCTCCGCCGCTAGTCTCGAAACTGGGATTTATGAAGATCCAGTGGATGGGGCGTTCCGCTTTTATGGCGTGCCGGGGCAGGGATTCGGTCCATTGAATGTGAAGTACGAGCGCGGATCTGGCGACGAATCGCTGGTCACCAAGATTGTGAAGCTCGGAGCAGAGCGGCGAGCGGCTGACCAGTTCTTTGGCATGGCGATTCAACTGGACGAACCCATGAGCGTCACGGAGTTGGGTCAATTCGATCCTGGAAACAACCGTGGCATTTACACGTTATCTCTGGTGCGAGCGGAAGATGGCAAGGTTCTTGCCGCTGCTGACGTTGACATGAGCCAAACCCATCCCGACGCGATGGGATTCAAATACGCCCGATTAACCCAACCCATTCAACTGGATGTTCCTGCCAAGCCAGTGATCATTTATCCGCGCGGCCTTGTAGCTGCGGAGAACTACGATGTGCGCGGAAGCATCTCAGGCCTGCGTCTTCAGAAGACTGGTTCTCAGCTGATGTCGGATGGAATCAGTCTCGACAAGATCTCCGGCGGAGAGCTGATATTTTTGAATCTGCCTCACTATCCCGGTTCTGGAACCGATCATGTTCCTCCGAGTTCGCCGTCCAGCGTGACAAAGCGACTGGGAACAAACCTCGGTGTACAAGGAATCGAGCTTTCGTGGTCCCCGAGTCATGACGACAATTGGATCTCTTACTATGAGGTTCACAAGAACGGGAAACTTGTCGGGAAAACCGCTAAGGGGACTTTTTTCTTCGATCATTCCGACTCTGCCCGAAGCGACCTCGACGCGAGCTTTGAAGTTGCGGCCGTCGATGGAGATGGCAATCACAGTGCGACTGTGTCCGCGCAGAAGACGGCCGGTGAACTCCAAACATACGAAGCTCTCGGGGATTTTTCTCCCACGCAGTCTAGTAGACACTGGGCCTACGAAGAAGCGGTCGAGGATGGTAAATACACGGACCTACGATGGGACAAAGGAGGCTACGAAGGTCGATGGACGGGATCAGGGATGGGCCGGATTGGACGAATCTGGATGCAACCCTCGGCGCAATACGATTTATCGCGTACTTTTATTGTGCCATCGGCTGGCTTGTTGAGTACGTCGGGAAACATTCACAAAGATCCGAGCGCCGAAAATCAGGCTTCTTGTTTTGTGCGAATTCTTCGAAACTCCAGTCAGGTTTGGCCAGCGGAAGGATGGGCAGAAGTTTCTCCGAATTATGACCACCCCACCCGCTACACGGTTGCAAACCTGCACGTAACGGCGGGCGACAAGATTCGGTTCGTGGTGAAACACAATGACGAGAACCGTGCCGATCCAATTGTTTGGGATCCAGCGATTGTCATGCGTAATTCGGAGGACTCCACGCAAACCGCATCTGAATCTCGCGCTCTGTCAAGGCAAACGCTGGAGGAGCAAAATATCCGAGCCATAAAGTTGCTGGTCGGCGAATTCCTTGATGGCCCCATCGCCGCTAGCGAGCCATGGATCGGGCAAATGTATGGCGATCCCGTTCAGTAGAGCTTCTCCGCTCATCTCCCTGTCACGCCCCGGGCGGTCATTCAGACTGGTCACCCTATATCTTGCCTTCGCATCCAGCGCACGCAGGCGAATCTTGGTGTGGGCGATTTCAGACTTGTCGCGGAAAATATAGACGACCGATTCGGACGAATCCTGTTTCACGTATTGAATGGAAGTCCATCCGGCGGCTTCAACTTTTGGATGGTACACGTCATCAAGCAAGAGATGACGATACTGCTTAAAGAACAAGAGATTGCGCGTTAAAGCTTCGACGAAGCCGGGCGGAGCTGCTGAGAGAAACTGAGAAGACATGCCGTTGATGTTGCCGAAGGTCACGCCGTGCGTGAAGTGCTTGCGGAAATAGTAATCGAGCGCGGATGCGCTATACCAGCGAGCCGTGAGGTATTCTCCGCCAGCATCGCCGTGTCCCGCGGCCGCGAGCGAACCCCAGACGTTTGGGCTGAGCATGGGTCCGGTGATGAACTCATTGGTATATCCGCCAGGGAGCAAACTCTGCGGACCCGGATTAGTTCGCGCGAATTGCAGGGACGGGTCGCATTCAAATCCCGAGAGGTTTGGAAAGCGCTCGAGGAGATAGCGCATAATTTCCATCCGCCCACGATAAGCCGCGTAAGCGCCGTCGGTTTTTCCATGACCGTGATCGGCGCGGTTGCACTCGTAACTAACCGTCGACGATGGATCCCACTTAATCCAGTCCAAATGCCACTTTTCGATGATGTCTCCCAGTTGCCTCTCGATCCATGCGACTACTTGGGGATCACCCAAACATAGTTGTTTGGTGATGGCGAGGGAAGGATGGGTTGTGCCGATCGTCTTGCCGTCAATCATCGCCAGCCAGTCCAGCGGAATCTCGCCGGATGCCACCCGGGACGCATCCACATTCCCTGGATCTACCCAAAGGCCGAATTTCAAGCCCATGCCGTGAACTGCATCCGACAGGTTCTTGAGGCCGTGTGGAAATTTCTCTTTGTCTTCCTGATAACTGCCAAGGCCCAGAGTCCAGTCGTTCATACCCGGAACGACCGATGCGCCCTGGTACCAGGTTGCATCGTGATAAAACACGTCAAACCCCACTCGCTTCGCGAGACTAAGTTCCTTAATAAGCTGTTCTTCACTGTTTCTTTCCGTCAGCCATATGCAATAAGTGACCAATGGAGAGTCTGGCAAAGGCGCCTGGAAAACATATCGTTTCAAATATTGGAACGTCTCATTGCCGGCATTGTCGCTGTCACCCCTGGCAAGTGCGAAGAAGCTGATGGGCGTTTCCACGGTCGCGCCTGGCACTAGTTCGAACGTTGCCGGCGGACCGGACTTCTTATTCTTTAGAAGAATTGTCCCTGCGCGGAGCACAACGCCCGCGGCGGAGGATTGGATATTCGCCTTCCATCCCAGAACGCCGAGGCCGGGCTCTCCGCCAATCAGCATTGATTCTTCGGCGTTCTCATTTTGAAGAACCAGCCAGTCCTGAAACTCATTTGTTTGCGAGAGGTTCCCGGCCAAATGAAAACCGTGCTCTCCCTTGAGCGAGGAATAAGGGTTGAGTCCCTTGGCAGGATTCTTCAGCGTGAGAAATAGCGGATCGATGTGAGCGTCGAGCAGTAGGTCGTGCTGGCCGCGGTTCTCGATTTGCATGACGGTCTGAATCACGGCCCCGGTTGGGTACAGTCTTAATTCAAGAGAAAGCAATCCACCGGCATCGGACCGGAAGCGCAAAGCGAGTTGCTTGCCGCCTTTGTCCAAGTCGGAAATGGAATCGTTCGTGAATAGATAATGCTTGCCGCTTTTGTCGGGAACGGCAACCAGCGGCGTGTCCGCGACGGCCCAGTCCGCACCGCCTTCCCGTCGCAGCGACATTAGCTTCACCGCATCGGACGAGCGAGCCAAGACCAAACGAATATGTCCGTTGTCTAATTCCCAACCGGTTGGTGATTTGGTGACAGACACCTGGGCCGAGGCGAAGTTAAACAAACAAAGGATCAACCAACCTTTAATTAGGAACGGTCTCATAGGGTTTCGGCGGCTGTAGTTATTTAAACTACGTCTATATAGCTTTTGGGTCGTTTCCCAGGGCCGTAGTGTGATCAGCTGAACATAAAGAAGCTTGCCTCGGCGGGAAGCCGAGGCAAGTGTGGCTGACGGGGTGGATGAACTTAGAAAGTAAGATGGGCTCCAATTTGCATTCGCCGTCTGAAGTCGACAATGCTGCAAATTTGGCCTGCGTTCCCGATATCAACAAATGCCGCACCGGAACACGTTGGTTGTCCTAAATTCTCACGGTTGAGAGCGTTGAACACATCCCACTTAAGGTCGAGGTGGGTCTTCTCCGTGATGGCCAGGGACTTGGTCAACGACAAGTCGACTAAGCCGAGGCCCGGGCTCAATAGACTGTTGCGTCCGGCATCTCCGAAGGTGTACTGCGCAGGATCGGCATAGGCCGCCGGGTTGTACCACTCGTTTTGGTTGGGATGGGACACATGCGGATCGCCAACGAGGTTTGGTCTATCGTAAATAGGAGAATTTAGAACGGTTGGGGAGTTTAAGTAATACGGCGTGAAAGGCAATCCGCTCTCGAAATTGAAAATTCCACTGAGCGCCCAGCCTCCAACCACGGCATCTGCACCGCGGCTCAAACCATTTGCATAAGCCCTGCCGCGGCCGAATGGGAGCAACCAGTTAGCCGCGCTCACCCAGGACCAGGGTCTTACGGTGCCTGAGGGTCCGTAATTGCAGGAGTAGCAGAACTGATTTCCGTTGCCATCTCCTGGACCGAACGTTCCATCGTCAAGCGACTTAGCCCAGGTAAAGTTACTCAGCAGATACAGCCCCTGATGAAAACGCTTTTCCGCGTGAAGTTGCAGAGAATTGTAGTTACTTCTCATTTCAGGACGCTGGTAAGCTGCGTTGTTCCGTTGGTATTCTTCTACAGCCCAACCATAGCTGGCGAAGAAAGGCCGGCGGGGGTTGTAGTTGCCCGGTCCGGGAACCGGCAGGTTGACGTCAATGTTATCCCACAAATGGCGCCCGATGTTACCCACATAGGCGACCGAAGCGATGATCTGATAGGGGAAAGCATGCTCCAAGGTTACGTTGTAAGTGTCGTTGTAACTATGCGGATAGGTTCCGACCCCAACGAAGTATTCACTGCCGCCAGGGGCGCCCTGAAATGAAATCTGGCCATTTGACGGAAACGCGGGAAGAGCCGGTGGAGCGCCCGGCCCCTGATCGAACGTGTAAGCCAGCGGGGCATAGGGATTGGCCTGGACATCACTCTGGCTTTGCTTGATGGGCCAGCAGCAACCCTGGGTTCCAAATCCCGCTCCGTCCGCATTCATATAGTAGCTTCGGCCGTAGCCGCCACGAAGGACCGTGTCTTTAAACAACCGGAACGATACTCCGAGACGCGGTGAAAATTCCGTTTTCGGCGTTGTTACTCCGGCGTATTTGCCAGCCAGGTTGGTCAACAACAGTGTGTCGGTGGCTATATCGATATTTCCGTCGCTCTCGCCGTTTTGCGTGAAGATCGGACTCATATAATCCCAGCGCAAGCCCAAGGTCAGGGTCAGCTTAGGCGTAACCTGCCAGGTATCCTGACCGTAGAAAGCGTACTTCCAAAATTTTTCCTGAGGCTGAACCAGCGTTATGTCTCTGCCAAAACCGGAGGGAAGACCGAGCTCCAGTGCGGCCAAGCCTGATCCGCAAAACGTCCCGGACGCAGGCTTTGTGCATGGCCCGGAGCTGGCGGAGTCGTTGAGCTGAGTGAGCGCTTGGCTAACCGTGAAGGTTCCTCGGCCGCTGACGTCGGTCCGGATGCCAAAGAACTTTCCTATATCCCCTCCCCACTTAAAGGCATGGTGGCCCACGGTCTTGGTCCAGTTGTCGTAGAACTCGAAGTTTGCCTCACGCTCAAAGAATGGCAACCCAAAATCACCCATATTGAAGGAGGTTAATGGGTCGCTAACGTTTATCTGTGGTAGGCCTGATGTGTAGACCGTACCCAGGTTAACGTTTGGAATGCCCAGGGCCGTCGCTGCGTTGGTGTTGTAATCCGGCTGCAACTCCGAAATAATGAGCCGCGAAAAAGCGAAACGGGCGTCGGTCAGCAGGGATGGAGAAAAGGTATGTTGATAATCGACCATCAAGCTCTTGTCGTGATCGGCCGAGAGCCCGGCGTTTGCGACTCCAGGGCCTCCGAGCGGTGCGCCGCCGCCTGCGACGCCGTAGGCCGTGGGAGTATTAAAGTTCGCCTTAAAATAACTGAATTTCCCGAATACAACGGTTTTTGAGGTAACAAAGTAATCGCCCCGAGTATCGAACTGATCCTGGTCGAAAGTGGCGGGCCGAGAGATCTGATAGTTCGAACTAAACCCAGGTGCGTTGGGCTGAGGCAACAGCGCCAATAGGTTTTTTGCGGCCTGGCTGAGCCGATTAGGACAAATCACGTTGAGCACGCCATTGCACTGGATCTGCGTTCTTCCCGTTCCGTCCGGATTACCCGTCGCTGGGTCATAGATCGGGTCGGTAGCTGCGACGGAACTGAAATCTCCAGTCCTAAATGCATCGATCGGCACTGTCTCGTTGCCTGATGCGAAAAGGTTATTTCGCATGCCCTGGTAGTCGCCAAAGAAAAAGACCTTGTCCTTGATAACCGGGCCGCCGACGCTGCCGCCAAACTGATTCCAGATATTGCTGGGAATACCTTTGGGCTCGGTGAAGTGGTCGGCTGCGTTGAAACCAGAGGTGCGATAGTTCTCGAAAAGCGATCCGTGAAATGAATTTGTGCCCGATTTAGTCGTGATCTGCCAAAGTCCGCCGGCTACCTTGCCGTATTCGGCATCGTAATCGCTGGTTGCGAGTTTCACTTCCTGCACGGCGTCGTTCGGAGTCACGATAATCGATAGCCCCTGGATCGCCTCGGTGTTCTCGACTCCATCGAGCAGGTGTCCGTTAGCGTTAGGTGCGGCTCCGTTGATGTTGAGATTGAAATCCTCTCCTGCATTCTCAGGGTGAAGATCCAGTTGGCCGCCCGGCATCGAAACTCCAGGAGCCAAAAGCGACAATCGAGTGATGTTGTTGCCATATGTAGGCAAGCTGCTGATTTCCGACGAGTCAATGGTTTCGTTCACTTCAGCGCTATCCGTCTGGAGAAGAGATGCCTCGCCGGTCACCTCGACCTTGGAAGTTGCCGTGCCGACCGGCAGCTTGGCGTCGACCCGGTACAGTATTCCGGCGTCGATTCGCGTGGCCCCGCGGGTAAATGTGGCAAACCCCTCCTTCTTGACCGTGACCGAATAGGTTCCCGGAATCAGACTGGGGAACCTGTATGCCCCATCGACGTTCGTGACGGTTTGGCGAACGACTGAGTCCGCCACATTCGCTGCTTCTACGGTTGCCCCGGAAATGGCGGCGCTAGAAGGATCAGTCACATTGCCCTCGATGCCTCCCGTGACCGCCGTTTGCCCGTGCAACATGCCAATACTTCCCAGGGTGAGAACGGCAATTAGCGTCAAACAACGGCTTGCGGCGGAGTTCATCGTGGAGCCTCCTTGGACGACGGCGCTTTTGATCGGAAATATGCCCCCGGGTTGAAGGCGCTACAGAACCTGCAGTTCTGGCCGCGGCACTCGAATGCTGTAGTGGACCGCGCAGCGATGCAGACTATCCTGACCGACGCGGAAGTTAACCTATGTCTGGGTGGGATGTCAAGGAAAATATTGTCGACACTAATGTCTACAAGACTGACGGCAGCGTCACGACGCAGAGTCTGAGGGTGCTTTCTGAAGAAGCAACTTCGTGGCAGCAAATTGCAAGTCGGGCTCTGAATTACGCCGCCTAACGTATGCCCATGCGTTCTCCCGCGCCTGTGCGGAAACTTCGTGAACCTGGAGCACTGGGGAAAATACCGAATACAAAACAGCCTGGAAGCGCGGTTGTTGAAGGTTGTACGGGCGGGCACCTTTCTGCCAACTATCCTGTCACCCACATTGTCGACAGCATGGTAGAGTATCGAAGAATGTTGGGTAGGGAGCAGTAATAAAGGAAATGTTAGTGTGCTAGAGTGAGCTGGGTGTATTGCCTTTCGTCCGACAACAGCTTATAAGTAATCGCCACTTTTCAATTTGTAAGTAATCGCCACTTTTCAATGCGAACTTTGAAGACCCATTCTCCCAAAGCAGAGCGTGGTATTTCCGCCAGCAAGCGCGTTGAGGCGCATTTGCGCAAGGCGATACACGCCGGCAAACTGCGGCCCAGGCAGCGCATCATTGAAGAAGACCTTGCCCGGGAACTTGACGTCAGCCGCGGCCCCGTGCGCGAGGCCCTGCTGCGCTTGGAGCGCGACGGCCTAGTGGTCACGACCTCGAGGCGCGGCACCTTTATTCGCGATATCTCGCTGGCTGAAATCGGCGTGATCTTTCGCATGCGAGCTAAACTCGAAGGGCTCTGTGTGCGCTACATGAGGGAGAATTCCTCAGTCAATAGCCCGGAAGTTCTTAACCGGGCGTTGAAAAAACTGAAGGCGGCGGCGGCCAAGAACAATGAAGAACAATTCTTCCAGTCTGACATGGAACTGCACCGCACCATCTGGAAGGCCGCCAACCAACCGCTGCTTTACCGCACCCTCAACTTACTGATGAATCCCTACATTTTCATCATCGCCCGTTCGTATTCCTCGCGCCTCCCGCTGGCAAATCGTCGTGAAAATCACGAACAATACGTACGCATGGTCCTGAAAACGCCGCTGGATAAAATCGAGGATGAAGTTGAGCGGTATTTCGCGGGCCTGTATTCTCGTATTTTCGATGAAAGATCCGTTTTCCCGGGCTTTGATTCCGGAAATTGGACCGACGATCTGGAAAATCCGCTACCTCCCCGCTGATATTCTCTCTCGGCGCACCTCTACCTTAGTTGTCATCAAAGTTGTTGACAGAAAGAAAAACGAGTGCTCCAATGACTCCGCTTCACGCACGGGAGCGAGATAGCAACACGTTTGTCTTTTCGATGCAGGGTCGAGCAGTCCTTGGATAGTGGGTGAGGAAGTCTGATGCCATCGCAAATCGTCCAGGCAATTCTGTTGGTCTTATGCGCTGCCATCATGAATGCCGCGTATGCGCTCCCCATGAAATTAAATACGAAGTGGGAGTGGGAACATTCGTGGTTCGCTTTTTCCATCCTGGGCGTCGCTGTGGTCCCGACTGTGATCGCGCTTCTCACCGTGCCTGCGCTCTGGTCGACGTACACAACCGTTTCCCGGGGAACCTTGACAGCCATGGTGGTGTTTGGGGCAAGTTGGGGCGTATCGCTTGTGTTTTTCGGACTCGCGCTAGCTCGACTGGGCTTGGCAATCACCTTCGCCGTTTGCCTGGGGACCTCTGCGGCGGTAGGCGCGCTTACTCCTCTTTTTGCTCAACATGCCGACCTCGTCATGACGCGGCAAGGGGGACTGATCCTCCTGGGCGTCCTGGTTATAGTTTTCGGCGTAGCGCTCTGCGGACTGGCGGGCAAGAATCGAGAAGCTGCCCTTCAACGAGCCAGCCCCCGCACGCGACAAGGTTTTTGGGGCGGCTTTCTGCTGGCCTTTACTTCCGGCATCCTCGGGTCAATGCTAAATCTGGGTCTGGCATTCGGAGGAAGCATTCAGCGCTCTGCTCAGCAGCACGGTGCGAGTCTGGCGATGATGTCCAACGCCGTGTGGTTGCCGTGCCTTTACGCCGGTTTTTTGCCGGGGGTCATTTACTGTTACTTCTTGATGCACAAAAAAGGCAACGTCAGCACTCTTCGTTTGCCGGGCACGTGGTATTACTGGCTCGTAGGAGCCAGCATGGGCTTTCTGTGGTTTGGCAGCATCATTCTTTACAGTATCTCGACCGTTAAACTCGGAGATCTCGGCACCTCCATTGGCTGGCCGTTGTTTCTCGCTGCGATCGTTGTGGCGAGCACAATTTTCGGCTTCCTAACCGGCGAATGGAAACGAACGGGTACGGGACCCGTCAGGACCATGATTCTAGGGGTTGGCTTCCTCGTTCTGGCGATTGCGATTCTGAGTTATGCCGGGCGTGCCTAGGTTGTCGAACGTGATGGGTCGGTTCGTGATAAGTCTTCCGCGGGATTCACTTCGTACGGGCTTCATAGTATCGCGCGCAAATTGCGCTGCTCTGCGGAGCCGGTTAAATTATGTCAACAAAAGTGTTGACGATCAGCTTTTGAGTTTAGTATTGTGCGAGTGGCATTGGGAGTTCTGCGGGAGCACGGTCACTTTACTACGTCGTTCTTCTCGGAGATCTCATCGTATCGCGAAAAAGCGTGGCACTTCCGCGTTTTACTGATTCTTGACTTGAACTCCGGCACCTAGCCGGGCGGGATTATGGAAATCTTCCGACACGTCTATCAGATCGCGTCACTCGTCGCCGACCGCAATCTGTTCCAGTATCTGTTTTTGGGCGACAACACAGTCCTGCTGGACACGGGCGCGTCCTATACGCCGAGCGAGACGATTTCTCCGTTTCTCAAGCAAATGGGGATAGCGCCATCCCGGCTCACGATCGCAATCAATACCCACGCCGATGCCGATCATCACGGCGGCAACGCGTCACTTAAGCAGATGGCCGGTCAGGTAATGCTCGCATGCGGAGAGCCGGACCGTTTGATGATCGAAGACCCCGATCGTCTTTTTGCCTCGCGTTACAACCAGTGGATTCCGGAGCACGGCGTGGGTCTGGGCCTGCACGCCGAGGCAAGTGCCTGGGTGCGAAAGATGGTGGGAGACCCGCAGCGGATCGACCAAACTTTTGTCGGTGGCGAACACATACGAGTCGACGATGAACGTTCACTCCAGGTTTTGCATGTGCCCGGCCACAGCGATGGGCATTTGGCCCTGTACGACCCGGGCAACAAAGCCGTTTTCGTCGGCGATGCCCTGCACGGACGCTACTGCCCCACGACGGCCGGTGAACCGGCGCTTCCACCTGGCTATTACTCGGTACTTGCATACCTGGGTACATTACAAATGCTGCACGCGTTTGATATTGACTGGATTTACTCCGGCCATTGGCCGACATACCACGGTTCGCAAGTGTCAGAATTCCTGACCGAGTCCCGCCGCTTCGTTGACAATGCTGCGGCTCTTGTTTGGAAGACCCTCGAAAAGCATCCCGAAGGTGTTTCGCTGCGGGGCTTCATGGATGAATGTGGGCCGGCTTTAGGAACATGGCCTCTGACAAATCAATGGCTACTCATGTATCCGTTGCACGGTCATCTTTTGCTACTTGAGCAGCAAGGCAGAGTGACGAGGCTTGCCGGCAAAGGGAACGTGCAATGGAAAGTTGCAAGCTAGCCGGGGGAGGCTGCGATGCGATTTTGCGATGGGAGAGTTCGTGCGCGCATAAACGGGCGCGTTGCGACTTCCTTCGTGAATACCATCGCGGCTTTCTGTTTCTGCTTGTTTCTCCCTTCATTTCTGTTTGCAGCAGTCCCAGCCGAACAGGGGCCGCATTCGGCATTCATCAGGAGTGGGCAGATTCCAGGAGTTCGTTTCACCTCAGGTCTCATGGTTTGCGATGAGGAACTGCGCAATGGCCGCTGGCTCAGTCGTTACTGGGATTCGAGCGGCCAGATCATTGCGGATATTCAAATCGACGCAGAACGTCAGCGGATGGACACTCTGCCCGTCGACGCGTTCAAACTTGAAATCGAAGGGCAGGAGCTTTCTGGAACGTGGAAATGGATCGGGGCCAACAAATCCGAGGTTCAGAATCCGGACGGAACGCTAGTCACGGTGGAACTTCAAAGCAGTAGCCGTCCCATTCGAGTGAAGATTCACACTTTGCTGAGCGGCGGCCCGGTGATGGTTCGCTGGCTCGAAATTACAAACAATGGGCAACGTCCGACGGCGATCTCAAGCGTATCGCCCTGGTCAGGACAGCTCTGGCACACTCCAAATTTCGCAGAGAAGCTTCAACCGGATTCCGAAGACGTTTATGACGTGGGCTACACACAATATAGTAAGTGGGGATACGAAGGTGCGTGGCGCTTCGATCCGGTCGTCAACGAGACCAAGATTATTTCCGGAGAACGCGGCAAGTCTGGATGGGGTCACCCGACATTTTTCGCCCGCAACAACGCAACCGGAGAATGGTTCGTTGCTTCACTCGGCTGGAGCGCAAATTGGAAAATCCGAGTTACGAGCAACGTAGAGAAATCTCCGGTTGATCGCTCGGACACAATTGCCAGACCAGTAAATGAAGCTCGATTGTTTTTCGAGATGGGCCCCAGTTCGGTCGACCCAGTTCTGCGAGTGCTCGAACCGGGCGAGATGGTCAGGACTCCGGAAACTCACATCCTCTGCATGAAGTCGGATCTGGACCACGTAACTCAGGCGCTTCTGAATCACGTGCGCCGGGATGTTCTGCCGCGTCCACCTTCGGAACATGTCTTCGATGTAGAAGCAAACCATCGCGGCTATATCGTCGATCACGAAACTGAGGCGGGCATTGATCGCGAGATCGACATGGCCGCGGATATCGGTGCCGAGACATTTTTCATCGACGCTGGCTGGTATGGACCCGAGCCTAACCACTGGTATGACAATGTCGGCGATTGGTACGCCGGCGCATGGTTGCCGAATGACCTTCAGCCCATCCGCGAATATGCGCGCAAGAAGGGATTGCGCTTCGGTCTGTGGGTTGAGATTGAGGGTGCCGGAGCGGCATCCAAGTTACGCAAAGAACATCCCGACTGGATTCTGACTCGCAACGGACAACCTATCGCCAATGGCCGCCATTTGGACGTGGGAAATCCCGTAGTAGCCAAATGGATGGAAGCGGAGATGGCGCGGATCATCAAAAAGTATGATCTCGACGTCTTTCGGATCGATTACAACATGTCCGTTGAAGAAGACGGAAATCAGGTGCGCGAAGGATTCGTTGAAAACTCCTCGTGGCGTCACGTCGAAAATCTTTACGCCATGTTTGATCACCTGCGGCAGCAATTTCCGGGCGTTATCTTTCAGAACTGCGCAGGCGGTGGCGGGCGACTCGATTGGGGTATCTTGCGTCGGTTTGACAATACCGAACTCTCGGACTGGATGCGGGAACCTCGGGGCGTGAAGATTTTGAACGGCATGACGTGGGTACTGCCGCCGGAAATTCTCTTACGCACCTTTGGCACGGAAGTTCCCGATCTGGCTGGAGACGGCGACATCGATTCCCAGTTGCGGCAGGTGCAGATGTCGCTACCAATCTTCCGCGGAATTGCCCCATCCCTAGCTGAATTAAGCCCCACTTTGCGAAACAAGATCCGTGCTGGAGTCAATCTTTACAAGAACGAGTTACGGCCCCTCCTTCGCCGGAGCGTGGTCTATCATCACACGCCGACGACGCCGTATTTTAGCGAGTCGCCGTGGCTCGTCCTCGAATATGCCAGCCTCGATAAGACGCGCGATGTCGCGACCTTATTCCGGACCTCGAACCTTGAAGATCCTGTCTATCATTTCGTGCCCCGCGGCCTCGATGCTTCAGTCGCTTACAAGGTCACACTCGAAAACCGCGGCGAGACAGTCGAATTATCTGGCATTCAACTGATGACAGACGGCATTCCTGTCAGGCTTGAGACAGCCGGGACATCGGAGATGTTGTTGTTCGAAAGCGTGCCCGCAACCGCAAAGAGTTATTGAACAGAAGTTTATGTAAGAGCTCTTGAGATTTGAACCATGGATATTAAAAAGACTGCCACTCGAAAGTTGTTTGATCTCAGCGGGCGCGTGGCGCTAATCACTGGGGCTGGAGTCGGCTTCGGTGAAGCAATCGCACTCGGCTTCGCGGAATTTGGCTGCGACATTGCGGCTTGTGATCTTAATATTGAGAACCCGCAGCGCACCGCCGAACAAGTGCTTAAACTGGGAAGGCGAGCCATCGCATTAAAGGCAAATGTTGCAGTGCCCGAGGAGATATCTGCCATGGTGGATGCAACCGTTAGCCAACTGGGCGGCGTCGACATCCTGGTGAACTGTGCAGGTATTCCGCAACATGATCCTGCGGAATCGACTCCGCTTGAGACCTGGGACCGGGTGCTGGACATCAATCTGCGCGGCACATTCTTGTGTTGCCAAGCAGCGGCGCGCGTCATGTTAAAGAAGGGCGCCGGAGTGATCATCAACTTCTCATCGATCGCTGGCATAGTAGGCGTTGGCCGCGGTGCAAATGCGTATTGCGCAAGTAAAGGTGGCGTCAACGCCATGACTAAGCAACTCGCTTTGGAATGGGCCGATCGGGGAATTCGTGTCAATGCCATCGCCCCCTGCCAGTTCATGACGCCTGGGCTCAAGGAAGTCATGGCCGAACCGCAATTCGATCCGAAGAAGTTGATGCAGACCTGGGTGTCCAACATTCCTCTCGGGCGCGTGGGCGAACCCGAAGAGATCGTCGGCCCGGCTTTATTTTTGGCATCGGACGCGTCTTCCATGGTAACGGGCGTGATTCTTCCGGTGGACGGAGGCTATCTGGCTCGATGACTCTGAAAGAAAACATGACATCGAGTTTATCCTCTTCTCTTCCGGCTGGCGTGCAGCTCAAGCGCCTCGTCCAGATTGGGATTGTTGTCCCCGACAGGGACCGAACGACGAAGTTGCTGACTTCCCTTTTTGGTATTGGACCCTTTCGCTCGGTGGAGTGGCCCGATAGACCGGAATCCAAGTACTACTACCGCGGCGTCGAAGAGCGTATTCGAGTCAAGCAAGCTTTCGTCCAGTTGGGAGATGTCGAAGTCGAACTGATTCAGCCCCTAGAAGGCCGCAGTGGCTATAAGGATTTCCTCGATCAAACCGGCGGTGGAATTCACCACGTTCTGTTTGAGGTCACTGACATCGATTCCGTGATTCAGGAGTTGGCAAAGTCTGGAGTAACTGTACTTCAGTCTGGTACGGGGATTCGCCCTGGCACGCGTTGGGCGCTTATGGATACCCAGCAGTTACTCGGGTTTCTTGTGGAATTGCGACACCGTCCGGGCGAATCGGACGGCACCTCCATTTCCTGATTCACAATCTGGAGCCATAAGTGCTTGGTGAAGCAAGGATCATGCATAAAGCAAATACAAGTCGCCTGAAGACGGCAATTGTGGGGTGCGGCAAGGTCGCCGGGACTCACGCGCTCGCTTATCAAACACTCTTGAACTCTGAACTGGTTGCGGTATGCGATGTTTCTGCAGAGCGAGCACAAGCATTTGCCAAGACTTTGCATGTTAATGCCTACACCGATCTCACTGAGATGTTGAAACGCGAAAAAGTGGATGTGCTGTCAATCTGCACGCAGCATACTCAACATCCAGCCGCCGTCGAGATCGCGGCTGCCGCGGGTGTGCACGCGATTTCAGAAAAGCCGCTCGCCATCGACCTCGCATCTTGCAACCGTGCAATTGCGGCGGCACGTGCGGCCGGAATCAAGTTAGGAGTAATTAGTCAGCGTAGGTGGTATGAACCGGTCCTGCGAATGAAAGAAGCAATCGATGCCGGAAAGCTCGGCAAACCGGTGCTCGCAATTGTAACCATGCTTGGCTGGCGTGAACCCGCTTACTACCTTTCCGATCCCTGGCGGGGAACCTGGGAGGGTGAGGGAGGCGGGGTGGTAGTAAGTCAAGCGCCGCACTATCTCGATCTGATGAGTTGGTTCATGGGTCCCGCCGTGGAATTGCATGGTTATTGGGACACCTATAACCATCCCGGTATCGAGGTGGACGATACGGTAATTGCTTCTGTCCGTTTCAAAAGTGGTGGGATGGGTTCGATTGTTCTGAGTAATTCGCAGCGGCCTGGATTGTGGGGAAAGNNCGGTAGGAGCGGAGACCGACAGCGGATCCCCATTCATTTCTGGCGTCACGGAGAAAATGGATCCTCCTTTCAACGATATTTGGACCGTGCCGGGGGAGGAGCAAAATCTGGAAGCATGGAATCGTGAAGACCGCTCGCGCCCCTGGAACGTGATGACCCATTACCACCAGGTGCAACTGGCTGACTTTCTCCGCGCGGTGTCGGAAGATCGAGAACCCATGGTCGATGCCGAAGCAGGGCGCCGCGTGGTGGAACTATTCACCGCCGTCTACCGTTCGCAGCGCGAACACACCCCTCAGAAATTGCCACTGTCGCAATAAGTTCGGGAGGATTTCATCATGGTGGAACGAGTTCTGGCGGAGCAAATCTCGCAGGAAGTGCTTCTCAGTTATTACAAGAAGATCCTCGAACTTCGGCTGTTCGAGCTTAAAGTGCAGGAACTGTACCGCAACGGGAGACTTCCCGGATTTGTCCACTTGTATGTGGGTGAGGAAGCAGTCGCGGTAGGTGTTTGTTCGAATCTCGGAGCGAAGGACTTAGTCTTTAGCACGCATCGCGGACATGGTCACGCCCTGGCAAAAGGAGTACCGGCCGGCATTGTGCTCGCCGAACTTTGGGGTAAGCGTACAGGAAGCTCGGGCGGCCGCGGCGGGAGCATGCACATGTATGCGCCCGAGTATGGATTTATGGGTACGAACGGAATCGTGGGCGCACCTATTCCGCTTGCTACTGGCGCTGCCCTTAGCGCTAAGGTGCGTAAGAGTGGCCAAGTCGTTGTCTGCTTTTTTGGAGATGGCGCGGTCAATAGCGGCTCGTTTCACGAAGCCGTTAATCTTGGTGCCGTTTGGAATCTGCCGGTCGTGTATGTGTGCGAGAACAATCTGTACGCGACAGAAATGGCCTTTCTGCGCGCCACCAAAAATACGAGCGTCGCGAGTCGTGCAGTGGCGTATGGAATGCTGGGCGTTGCAGTTGACGGGCAGGATGTGGTCGCGGTTCATGAGGCTGCACAATCGGCCATCCGCCGTGCTCGGGAGGGTGGCGGCCCGAGCCTGATCGAATGCAAGACATATCGCTATGTTGGCCACCACGAAGGCGACCCCGGAACGGATTATCGAACCCGCGACGAAGTTAAACAATGGAAGCAGCAGGATCCTGTGAAACTTGCTCGTAAGCGACTGCTTGAATCCGGTGGCATGGATGAAAGCAAGCTGCAGGCGGCCGATCAGGAGATCGAACAGCTGATCGATCAAGCGGTGGAATTCGCCGAGAAAAGCCCGGAACCGTCAGCGGACTCCGTTCACGAGCATGTGTTTTAGCTGAGGAGAAAGCATGTCAGAGCAAGGCCGTGTGATTACTTATGCGGACGCGGGAGTGGAAGCTCTTCGCGAAGAAATGGCCAGAGACGGCAGCATCGTTTACATCGGGCAAGGCATCGGCCAACGTGGCGGAAACTTCCGTCAGACTCGGGGACTCTGGAAAGAGTTCGGCGATGAGCGGCTGCGCGACACAGGCATCTGCGAACTGGGAGCCACGGGCGTAGCGATCGGCGCCGCCATGGCAGGCACGCGTACCGTGGTCGACGAAGTGTTTCTGGACTTCGCTCTCGAAGCCATTACTCAAATCGTGCAGCAGGCGGCGAACATTTCATACATGTCCAATGGAAAGATCAAAGCCCCGGTCGTGATTCGGGGAGCAATGGGCGCCGTACGCAATGCTGGAGCGCACCATTCGCATACTTTTTATAACTGGTTTGCCAACACGCCGGGATTGAAAGTCGCTCTTCCCGCCACACCTTATGACCTAAAAGGACTCTTCAAAACTGCGCTTCGGGATCCCGGACCGGTTGCATTGATTGAGCATAAGTCTCTCTATAACTCCAAGAGCGTCGTGCCCGAAGAAGGCTATCTGATTCCATTCGGAGACGCTCGAATCGTGCGTGAGGGTAAGGATCTCACCATTGTAGCCATGTCGCGAATGGTGGACCTGGCGGCAAAAGCTGCGGAGGTCTTGGCGCGGGACGGTATTTCCGCCGAGGTAATCGACCCACGGACTATCGTTCCTCTGGATCGGCAGAAGATTACAAACTCCATCAAGAAGACCGGGAGGCTCGTGGTGATTGACGAATCGCCTTCCTACTGCAGTTTTGCGGGTGAGCTTCTGGCAATCGCGGTCGAGGATTGCTTCGACGAACTGCAAGTAACTCCGAAACGAATTTGTTCATTGGCGGTCCCGAATCCATTTAGCCCTGTGCTCGAAAATCAAATGATTCCGTCGGTCGAGCGCATCGTGAGCGAAGTTAAAGACGTGATGAGCACATTGAGGAGAAAGTCTTAGCGATGTCTTACAAAATAGTTATGCCGCAGCTCGGCCTCACCATGGAGGAAGGTTCCGTAACCAGTTGGCTCAAAAAGCCGGGTGAGTTTGTCGAGAAGGGCGAGGCGTTGTTTACCGTCGAAACCGATAAGGTCGAAATGGAAGTCGAAGCGATGGGCAAGGGCTATCTGGGAGCGATTCAGGTTGAACTAGGACTAAAAGTGCCAGTTGGCACTCTGCTGGCAACGCTGAACGACGAACCAGAGACAGAAGCATAGGGCCACGCAAGGTAGCCCCCCACGCTCGAGGACGATCCTAGAGAGAAGATCGCTTCACGACTGCATCCATGCGAGCGAGCACTTCGGGATTCAATTCGACGCCCAGACCCGGGCCGGGAGGCAATGGCAATTCCCCACTCACTCCCGCAACCAGCTTCCGCGTGACCAGTCCGTCATATTCTTCGCTATAGTGACGCCGGACGGTCTCCATGATGTAGAGGTTGGTAACGTTTGCGGAGAGATGAGCTGTCGCAAAATGCAATATTGGGCCGCCGCAGTTGTGCGGCGCGATCGGAAGATAATAAGTCTCGGCCATGGTAGCAATCTTCTTACCTTCGGAAATCCCCCCACACCACGAAATATCCGGCATGATAATGCTAGCTGCGCGATTTTCCAGTAGCTCGCGAAATCCCCAACGCGTCATGAGCCGCTCGCTTACACAGAGCGGAATGTCGGTGGAACGCGCCAGATCGGCGTAGGCCGCCAAATTATCCTGCGGTAGCATTTCCTCCAGCCACATTGGCTTGTAGTCCTCTAGCGCGGCGGCGATCTTGATCGCCGACGGCAGGTTCCAGAAACCGTGAAACTCGATAGCCACATCGATCGAGTCTCCAAATTCCTCGCGAATGAGTCGCAAAGGCTCGATCCCGCGCCGGATCTGCTCCGCCGAGATGTGGTTCCCGCTGTTTTCTTTGGCGATTGGATCAAACGGCCAGATTTTCATGGCCTTGATGTTGCTACTCAGAAGTTCGCCGGCAAGTCGCGCCGGTTCGCGATTGAAATCCAGCCGGTCGTAGCAGGTGTTGTAGATGCGTATAGATTGCCGGGACGCGCCGCCCAGGAGCTTGTAGATCGGTTGGCCTGTAGCCTTGCCCAGCAAGTCCCACAGAGCGATGTCGACAGCGCTAATCGCCCGCATTTCCGCGCCACCCCAGCCGCTATATGAGACGGCGAGAAACATGTCCGCCCATAACCGATCAATGGCGCTCGGATCTTTCCCCAACAACACGGCGGCCAGACGCGAATGCACGACGGCCGCTTCCGCTTCGGCATTTGGATAGCTTTCGCCTAACCCTATGAGGCCCTCGTCAGTGTGGATACGAACCCATAGGTACGTGATGGCACCAGCGTGAACCGTAATTCCGCGTGGTAAATAGATGGTCTCGACTGCGGTAATTCTCATGGAAGGAACTTGGGGCGCGATTCGAGATTATCGCTGAGCGCTCGTAATTTAGTCAACATTATTGTTGACAACAGAACCTGTGGGGACGTAGATTGTGCCCTGCCATAATCTACCGTTAGCCCGCGCCGCTAAGTGTTATCGTAACGAGGCGAGGAAGATGGTCCGCCATACGCGCAAACCATTATCAGAACATTACTATCACAATTCACATATCGATCGGTCCTCATGCCTCAAGAAACCAGACTGCAGGGAAAAAAAGCTCTGATCACCGGCTCCGACACGGGAATTGGACATGAAATTGGACTGGAATTTGCCCGTCAGGGTGCCGATGTCGTGTTCCACTACGTTCAAAGCGACGACGGGGTGAAGCTTGCCGTCGAAGAGGTGAGGGCATTGGGGCGCAAGTCCGCGGCATTTCAAGCGGACTTTGATGCACTGGAGCAGGTTACGCTACTTGCAGATCAAGCCAACGAGTTTCTCGGCGGAGTCAATTGCCTGGTGAACAACGCCGGTGTCACCATGAACCGGCCATTCCTAAAAGTCACGCCTGAGCAATTCGACAAGATGTTTCACATCAACTTTCGCGGGCAGTTCTTCCTCACCCAGAGAGTGGTGGAAGACATGCTGCAGCGGGGAGGCGGCGTCATTTGCAATATGTCCTCGGTCCACGGGCTCCAAGGCGTGCCCGAACATTCGGTTTATGCGGCGACTAAAGGGGCGATCCTCGCCTACACCCGATCTTTGGCTGTGGAATTAGCCTATAGAGGCATCCGTATAAATGCGATAGCTCCCGGCTGGATCACAGTTGAGAATTATTTCCAATGCATCCCGGGCTTTACCGAAGAGATCGCTGCGAAAACCGGCTACAAAGCAATTCCAGTGGCGCGTTGCGGCGAGCCATCGGACATCGCCAAGCTGGCGGCTTTTTTGTGTTCAGACGACGCGTCCTTCATTGTCGGTCAAACGATCGTTGCCGACGGAGGAACCACAGCGCTTATGTCTCTGGTATCCGACTTCAGAAAAGAGTCCACAAACACCTTCGGCAAAGGTTATATTCCAGGCATATAGGCGGCAGAGAAATGCTCCGCGAGCTCATCGCAAACTTAAAAGCCGTCGGCAAGTCGACCGCACTTCATCAAACTGAGGATGGAACTCGACTACTGATTCTGCCCCATGGAGGCAGGATTCTCGGGGTCTACGCGCCCGGCAGCGAAGAAAACTTCTTATGGACGAACTCTGCGCTTAACAGCATCGACTCAGCTCGAACCTACTACGCGAGCGATGACTGGCAAAATTCGGGAGGTGACAGAACCTGGCTCGCACCTGAAGTCGACTTCTTTTTTCCAAACTATCCCAACATCGATATTGCCGGCTACTGGCAACCGCGAAGCCTCGACCCCGGGCACTATGAACTGACTAAAACTGCCGCTGGAATAAAACTCACCAACCGCTTGGATGTCGATGCGTTCCGATCCAAGAAGCGGGTAGCTCTGGAGATCACAAAATCGGTTGCGGCCGCCCGGAATCCACTTCGTTACGACGCTGCGATTCAGTTCAATGCGGTTCAATATGCCGGACACACTCTGCTAACCTCCCTGAGAATTCTCGATCCTAGTCGGAACGACGCTCCTCTGGTCGGCCTGTGGAGTCTGACGCAAATGCCGCATCGGGGCGAGCTATTTATTCCGACGTACTCCAAAATAGAGCCAAGAATTTACTTTGGCTTGGTTGATGCACCTGCGGACGAGCTCGTTGTAAGTGATCGTCTAGTGCGCTTCAAGATGCGGGCAGCCGGCGAACACAAAATCGGAACACGCTCCATCGTTACCACCGGCCGCATCGGCTATCTATATCCCACTGCCGACAAGCACGCACTCGTGATTCGAAATTTCTTTGTCAATCCATCGGGCGAGTACGCTGATGTCCCCTGGACCGAGCTTGATGATCGTGGATACTCCACCCAGGCTTGTAGCGTGAACAGCCGATGGGGAATGTTCAGTGAAATGGAGTATCACGCTCCCGCAATTGGCGGAGATACGGGGTTGCACTACATGGAAGACCGCTCACAGCTTTGGGCTTTTCGCGGCTCGCGCGAAGAAATTATGAGGATTGCGGGAGCATTGTTATCGAAAGAGATCCAGTGACAGTCGCACTTTCAGAGAAAGATCTCCTAGGGATGCTCGAAATTGCGTAAAGGTATTTGAGGTGCAAAAGCGCGGCGCGCGATCTAACAAGCCAACGCGCGAGATTAATCTTAGCCGGGTAACTCGCGCGATCGGCTGTGGTAGGCTAGTCGAGGCATCGTTCTATGTCAACACTATTGTTAACATAAGGAATTTTGTCGATCAGGAATTCTTAGGAGGCTAGTATGGGACGAATCGCCGTCGCCGTCACCGTCATACTCTTTGGCCTGCTAGCGCGCGCCCAAACGACTTTCGACTTGTCCGCTGATTTCTCTCTCCGTGACAATCCCAATAAGGTTTGGCAGTACGGCTATTCCGACACCAACTCTCTCGCACCTGACCAGTTTCGATTCGACAAGTATAGTGACGGGGCCAGTCCGATTGGGTTCTGGCATCCAGCTGCCAGCAGCGGGCCGGGCCTGGGTTATTACCCCTACATCGCTTATAACACCACGAAGCAGTCGCAAGTTTGGCCTTCACCCAATGGCTGGGTCGTGCGCGGCGGCGAGGTCGCCATGGAAGCGAGTAATAGCGGCCAATACAGTCTGGTTCGCTTCGTGGCGCCCGTGGCAGGTACCTACAAGATAAGCGCTCAATTCGCAGGCGTCCATGTATGGTCTACGACGGATGTGCATGTGCTGCACAATGGCACGTCCCTCTTTGACGCCGACATCGATGGCTACGGAGGAGACCCGGCATTCCGCAAGGTGCAGGGGGCGAGCCCTACGGCGGCGTATTCAGGTCAAATCGAAATGAAAGCTAACGACACCGTCACATTTGCTGTTGGGTATGGTAAGAACAAGACGAATTCCGGCGACACGACCGGCCTCTTCGCCCGAGTTGTATTGCTCGCGGGCGCGGAGAGCGGCAGGCAATGACCAAAAATTTCAAATCGGGACCAGTCAAGCCATGGAGCTGACATCGAGGATTTTGACACTCTTCGCGCTTACCTGACGACGCGGCGATGCGTGAAGTTGGGTGAGACGGTGTCATTTAGGAACCTGCGGGGAGGTGTTTCGAACTGGACGGTCAAGGTGGCCTGGGCGGACGGCCATGGCTGGGTTCTGAAACAAGCATTATAGCGCGGCGTTTGATTGGCGATGCGGAGCATTTCTGGCAAAAGAGGTACTACGATTTCAACATTCGAAATTACCCGCAGTTTGTGGAAAAGCTGCGCTATCTTCATCGCAATCCGCTGAAGGCTGGGTTGTGCGAGCGTCCGGAGGACTGGGAGTGGAGCAGTTTTCGCCACTACGCAACCGGATGTGAGGGACGGGTCGAGATCGAGTCAGAATGGACGGCACGAAAACGCGAACGAGCGGCGGGAAAACAGCGCTTGTCCTCTGTTACTGTCAACATTAATGTTGACAATACAGAATTACATAGGCTAGCCTTCTGGTGCCTCGCGATGGTCTACGCATGAGGCCAAATCAACCAAATTTCTTTGTTTGAGCGTGCAGTTGCAGGAGGATTCAGGCACGATGCGAAATACCGTCCTTTGCAAATCGATCCCCGTATGCAGAATCGCAATCGTTGGCGCCGTCCTTCTGGGGCTGTCTTTTGGACCGAAGGATCTGTGCGCGCAATCACCGGCCTCGCTGGAGATCCGATCGGAAACTCTTTCGGTCACACTGGATGCAAAATTTCCGCGTGTTTTCAAATATCAGACGGCGAGTGCAAAGAGCCTTCCGGCGGCATTGGAGTCGTCGCGCCCGACAATCAAGTTGAATGGACAGCTGTACACGGCTAGCGACTTGAACGTCGGCGTCCAGTCCACGGCCTTGGGTGTGACGTATGTGATGCGGGTTCCTTCTCTCGATTTGGAGCTGAACTGGCGGTTTGCAATCGAAGGCAACGAGCTTCTTTTCGAATTGACGAAAGTGCTGGAGGCCGGAGGTTTCCATCTGCAAACCTTGGAGTTTCCGGATCACTATCTAGTCCGGGTCCCTGCAGCTGAGGGGAAGGGTGAAGCCTATCGCGGCGAATACGGGCGGCAAAAGTGGAATGAACCTTTCTCGAATCTTCTCTGGCAGTCAACCGCGCACTTCATGAAGATCAGCGAAGCAGATGGAGAACAGTACCCGAAAGACACAAACTGGGCTTCCGCTGATGTGCCGGGAGTTGTAGCGACCATCTCCGACAACATCCCCTACTGGAAACTCAAGACCCAAGTTTTGGGCGGGGAAGGTCCGGGCACGGATTTTGCAATGTGGCTCGGTACCTACTACTACCGCATCGCTGGCGACGTGCAGCCATTACTTCAGTCGCGCGTGGCGGTCCTTACCGAAGATCGCAATCACGATGGTGCCGTCAACTGGATGGAAGCTGCTCTGTGGCATCGCGACCATATGCGGACACCGAGCAATACCTACGAACCGAAGACTTTCGTCTACATCGTTTTTATCGATTGGATAAAGCCGGTCAAAGAGCCACCGGGTGGTTACGCTCCGCCGATTGCTTCATTCGCCGAAACCCTGGAAATTGTGCGTGCGGTCGCCAAGGTGACAGGCAACGCCAAACAGCGAGTGACTCTGGTTGGATGGCAGTTCACGGGTCACGACACCGGCTACCCGGCATTGAATCAAGTGAACGAACGAGCCGGTGGAGCCGCGGCATTGCGAAAGCTGGTGAAAGATGCGGCTGAATATAACGCAAACATCGAGTATCACATCAATCTCAACGATGCCTATCCTGACAACCCGTTTTTTGACCCGAGTGTTTTGCAATTCAATCGAGAAGGCAAACCCTACGTCTGGTCCTACCAGTTTGACGGTGCGCCGCCGGACTATCGGATTTCCAATACCAAACAATTCCGCTCCGGCTACTTTCAGCGGCGTATCCAATCACTTCTAGATACAGTCCCGGTTTCGGAAGGCATCCGTCTGGATACGTTCCGCAATTGTGACATTAGTGTCGGCCCTGGCGAAGACATAGGCATTGTTTCTGAGACAGTTTATGGCGCCAAAATCCTTGATTGGTTTATGGAACGCGGCATCGTTCCTTTGACTGAAGGACCTGTGGATGCCTACTACGGAAAATCAGAGGGCGTGCAGCATCGCTTCGTGATCTCCGATCCCTTCCATCTCATGATGATGCAAGGAAAGCTCTACGGTGGCGGCAAATTTCAGGATGGCGTGGGACAGGCATTGGGCTGGTCCATGAATCTAGGCTACTCGTTTCGAGAGACCAACGAGATCGGTGGTTTGCATCTCAATAAGTACAGCGAAGCCGAGATCGCAGACATGTATTACCTCGGCAATCTCACCCAATCCTATCTATTAAAGAAGAATCTGATTTGGCTCGGAACCGAGAAGGTGGGCGAGAAGCAGGTGGAAAAGGACGGAAAGACCGTTACCGTACCTCGCAACAACTACATTGCTCGATTTAGTGACGGGACGGTCTCCACGGTTCTTGACGATGGTTCCTGGACGGTCGTTGACCACGATTTCAAAAGCGTCGACGGTCAACGGCGCGTGATTCCAATCAGTGACAAAGAGATTGTCCTCTACTCGGTAGATGGCGGCGCCGTGGATTGGACTCTTCCCTCGCAGTGGGCGCGGGCCAATATATCCGCAACTCCGGTCGATTCAAGTGTTGGTGCAGCGCAGCGCTATATCGTTGGCTCCGAGAGTAAAGTGGAGATTTCAACGAAGGGCAGGACTGCCTACATCTTGAAGCGGCTGAACTGAAAGGGAGACAGATCAATGTTCCATTTGTGGCGGCGGGCGGGTGGCCCACTTCTGCAACGGGGAAGTATAACTCTCAAGAGGAACCCTCATTTTCAACCTTGGAGTGCCCCATGTTTGCCTGCTTTTTGGCAAACGTGGGATCTCGCTCGAAGAGCAAATCTGTCCCCTATGGGTTCAGGGAGTTGTGATCGTGGATGGGCCCCACTTCTCGCAAAAGAGGCGAGAAATGGGGCTGTCCCTCGTCAAAACCTGGTGTATCCGCAGAATGAATGTCTTGGAGATGGGTTTGATGCGGCTTTCGATAAGATTCTGGCCATGATTTTGGCCATCGTCACGTCGTTCCGTCATCTCCTGGGGTGGGCTGTCAGTGCTTTCCGTTCCCGAGAAGATCTCATCCTTGAAAATCTCGCTCTCCGTCGGCAATTGCTGACTCTGCATGCCAAACGACCTCGCCGGCGATTGACCACACTACACAAGCTATTTTGGGTTGTCTTACGGCGGCTGTGGTCAGAATGGGAGCGGTCTCTCATCCTCGTTACGCCCAGAACTGTAGTCAGTTGGCACAGGGCTGGCTTCCGGTTGTATTGGACATGGGTTTCAAGAGCCCGACGCGTCGGAGGACGAAGACGGGTGAGTAAGGAGGTGCGTACTCTGATCTTTCGCATGGCCGCTGAGAATCCGACCTGGGGAGCGCCGCGCATTCACGGCGAGCTGCTAAAGTTGGGCTTCTGTCTGTCGGAAACCACGGTCTCGCGTTGGCTACGGCGAATCCCGAGAAATCCTGATCCTGCCAAACGCTGGCTCACGTTCCTCCGGAATCATCGTGAGGCAATCGCGGCTATGGACTTCTTCACCGTACCGACGCTCACCTTCGGCGTACTGTACTGCTTCTTTGTTATCGGTCATGACCGGCGGAAGATTCTGCGATTCAACGTGACTCGAAATCCGAATGCTCTCTGGATCGTGCAACAGATGCGAGAAGCATGGCCGTATGCACCGATGCAACGGTTCCTGTTGTTGGACCACGACTCCAAGTTTGGCAGGGACGTAATTTCGGCCGCGAAAGACATGGGCAGCCAGCCAGTGCGCACTGCTTTTCGCAGTCCATGGCAGAATGGGGTTGCTGAACGTTGGGCGGGAAGCTGCCGACGAGACTTGCTAGATCACGTGATCGTCCTGAACGAGCGGCATTTGAAGCGGCTGATGACTGAGTATGTGCGCTACTACCATGAGGATCGGACGCACCTCGGACTGGCGAAGGATACGCCGACAGGTCGGCCAACCGCGATATGTCCTGCGATGGGAAGCAAGATTCGCTCCTTCACTCGACTCGGCGGACTGCACCACCGTTACTCCGTCGCGGCCTAGACTCCGACAACTTCGTCTACCGGAGCAACTCTCTCTGCTCCAATCCAGAACCGCTGGCGCCGCTTTGTTTTGTCGCGAGCCGAGCCTTGTGGCTTGGAGTAACATCGGGCCGGAGCAACGCATCAATGGGTTGACAGGCCGCGAGGAAGAAGCTCTAGCCCGGCTCGTGAGGTTTTGACGAACCACAGGGCGCGATACGGACTTTGGCTGTATACATAACTATGACCTTCCTGCGCCGCGTCGTAATGCTCTCTCGCAGCCGCAAGTTTGGCCGGTATCCAGAAGCCAGATGGGCGAATTGCGCCTTTGGGGCGATTCAAGTGTCCATAGCTTTGCTAGTGCTGTTGTCGCTGGTGCATCCATCGCGGGCCTTCGCGGCTAATTCTGACCTGGAGACTGTGCTGACTGGCTCGCGCCAGCGTATTGAAAAATTGGATTACCGCTTGACCGGGCGACTCACACGGGTGGAAGGCAATGGCAAGCGCACGAGCTACAAGTTTGCCACCAAGGCTCACTGGTTTCCCGATGGTCTGCGCGTGCTATGCGAGATCTCGGGGCCCGGCTCAGAGAAGACCAGCGTTCTTCTGCATATGACCGTGAGTGGGCACGTGACCATCGAGGCGGTACTTCCTGGCGAGAAGGCCGCTAGCGTGTTGCCATTCGAACGTTGGAACGACCCACTCGTGGGAACAGATTTCTCCTATGAAGACATGGTAGAGAGCCAGTTCTTCTGGAAGCATCAGGAACTTCTGGCACCGGAGAAATACGGCGCACGGGATTGCTTTGTCCTTAAGAGCGTGTCCGGCTCTGAAGACCGGACTTACTATGATTCGGTAACATCGTGGATTGACCGCGGCATTTTGTACCCTGCGCATGTGGTGAAGACGCTTCGGGGGACGGGACTGCAGAAGGAGTTCATTTACTATGGGCTGCGGCA
>PLEA01000145.1 GCA_003136335.1 Acidobacteriaceae bacterium
GAGGCTCCATCATAATCCAGGGAAAGAAGGGAGGTCTCGGCGTCGGAGATGAAGAGGGGGTGCAACACGACGAACGCCGATTCGGCCAGTTTGCTCTCCGGCTGCACTTCTAGCTCTCAGGATCCGGCGAACTAATCAGGAAGCGCGCCCGAGAAACAGGCGCGCTTCCTGATTTTCTCGGAAAATCGACCAACATTTTCTGCTGAAGTCAGCGCGCGGCGGTGTTCGATCCAGCAGTCAAAAATTCTTGGTCCCGTTTGGCCTGCATACCTAACTCGGGCACAATATCAGCGTGCTGCCTCTACGACTCGACCACCACACCGTTGCCGCCGTCAGCATTAGCGGAAGCTGCTTGGATGTGCTGGGTAGTCTCTATCTTGCTTACGATCTGTTGGGTGGACAACACGGCCCATTGCGCTTGCTCACGCGCATGGTAACGTACTCTATTGTCTTCGGCGTCGGTTACGGCCTCGGCCTTGGTCCCTTCTTCGGTCTTGCTTCCGGTGTTGCCATAGGTGTCACCATGGCAATCGAACTCAATCGAGTAGCCCGCGGTCTCGATCACTACTCACTGCCCTGGGAAGGGCTGTTCTCCGCCATCCGCGGGGCAGCTTTTGGAGCCGGACTCTACAGGATCGTCGGTCCAAGATTTGCAACCGTATTTGCCATGCTCATCACCGTCGGCCAGGTATTTGGCTACTCTCGTGGCATAAGTCCCAGCATGGATTACGTGGCGTCTCGCCGTCCGCGCTTGACGCGTCGCCAGTTTTGGGCAACGGTCGTCCGCACCTTTGGCTATTTTGCCGCAGCGCTCATCTGTAGCGCTTTCGTCCATCACGTGAACTGGCCTTTCGCAATCCGGGTAGGGCTCGTGACGGGCGTCGTCACGGGTGTGGGCCAGACGGTCAATCCTTACATCGAATATTACGCCGACAACCTTCCGCAGCGCTGGATGGGAGTCTTCGGCATCGCACTGATCTTTTGCGGCTTTGCTCTGCAATCCCTGCAGTATTGGCTGACGCTGTTTGACGTAAACTTATCCTGAGTGCAACTCCGCCATGCAATCCAGTTGGACGCCTGGCGACATCCGCCAGTGCGAACTCACGATCCACGCCGACAGATAGCGTTGATGTCCTGGTTCTCCAGCACATGTTTAGGAGCGCCGTGCTTGGCGACCTGGAGCATTGCGCGGCCTACGCATTCGGTGGTGGTGACGTACTTCGGAAAGAGTAGCTTCCACATCGGATAGAGTGGCCCCATCATCGCGTACACCGCTCCGTACCACTTGGTCTTTGTGCGAATCCCGTGAAGCGGCTGGATGTAGCCAGGACGGAACGCGTATACCGCCCTGAACGGCATCTGCAATAATGCATTTTCTGTTTTGCCCTTCACGCGCGCCCACATCATGCGTGCGCGTTCCGTGCTATCGGTGCCCGCGCCCGACACGTAGATGAACGTCATCGCAGGATTGAGCTTGGCTAAAGTTGCCGCCACCGACAACGTCAAATCGTAGGTCACGCGCCGATACGCCTGCTCGTCTGTCCCCACTGCGGAAATGCCCAGGCAGAAAAAGCATGCATCGTAGCCCGAAAGCCTGGCCTCCGTTCCCGTCGTCGCGGTCGTCGCGGAAAGATCTGCAATGTCCTGCTGTACAATTTCATGCAGCTTCGCGTGCCGCTGTCCCGTGTTACTGCGCCCGATGGCGAGGACACTGTCCACGTCGGTATCAAGCAGACATTCGCGCAGCACCCCCTGGCCCACCATTCCCGTTGCGCCGAAAAGAATCACCTTCACGTCGTGGCCGCCCCTCTCAATTCGCACGATAAGCAGAAGTTCTAAGCTAACATCGATATAGATAGGAAAACCCTTCAAGAGGCCATGCTCAGCGCTCACATGATTGGCTTGCCAGGAGCCAATCATTGCGTGTTTCTCTCTAATGAAGCTGACGTGCTGCGTGAAATGCGTGCCCTTCTCACAGGCTTACATTAGTTCGTCGTATCGGAAGATCCCTTCCTCTTATTTGGCATTCTGTTTTGCCAATTCACTGCGGAAGTCTTGCTCTTTTTGGCCTATGTATTTCTTGTAGCCGCCGGGATCGATGAACGGGTTCGTGCCCTCTTTCATCAGAGGATACTTTTCCTCCAGGCCGAAGTAGCTGCCATGGGCGCCGAGGAAAATATCGCACGGCAATGATTTCAGAACGCGCCACGTGCGCTCGTAGTCCTGTGCGATCTGGGGGTAGGCCGTGTTGTTGACCAGTTTGTAGCCGCCGTTCACGTTAGGGCTGCCAATGATCACCACATTGTAGGTCTTTCCGCCCTGAGTCACCTTCATCGTCCACGTGGTACATCCTTTTGTGTGGCCGGGAGTAAGATGCGCGACGAGCACCGCGCCGCCCAGCTTTACTTCGTCACCATCGTGCAATACGCGGTCTACTTTGGTGGGCCGGTAGAGAGAAATGGGCGTATTGCCATATTGAAAATCGCTCTTTCCCCCGGATTCGACCACGGGCACATCCGCATCCATCACCATGTAGGTTGCACCGGTCATCTCCTTGATCTTTGCGCTGCCAGCGTCGTGGTCCCAGTGCGCGTGGCTGATCAGAAGAATCTTTGTGTCGTTGAATTTGAATCCGAGCTTTTCAATACTTGCCGCGATCATCGGCACGTTCGCTTCCAGATCGCTATTGATAAGGATGTTCCCTTGCGGAGTCGTGATCAAATAATTCGCGAGTCCCTTGCTGCCTACGTAGTACAGGTTGCCAGCGATCTGAAACGGCGGGAAGGGCGCAGTCCAGTCGGGGCTGGCCTGCGCACGTGCGCTACCCGCGAATGCCAGAGCCACGATCAATACGCAAGAAACGATTGTGGTGTTTTGCCGCATATTTGTCCTCCTGAAAACATTGTGGTTCCCGCAGGTCACGACGCCGCGCACCCCGATTCTGTCGTCATCGCACTGTGCGCAAAAGCGAGTTAAGCACAATCGTTTCGGTCGCGTAGAACGACATTACGAAACCGGCCAACGTTATTGGGCCTCTATCGTTTCCATTCGGCCCCCCAGTACCAACCGCCGCCCTTCGTACTAGTCCCCTTGTACCTAAAGATTAGTTCGTTCTGCCCATCGAGTCATACGCCCCCATCACAGAATATGTTTATGGATTCATGTTCATAAATACTTCGCAATACATACCCAGGGAGGATTGAGATGAGCGAATTTGTCGACATCCTGAAGCGCGCGCAAGACTCCGTCGTTCGGGAGGCGTTGACAACAGCGCAGTCCGGCCAAGACCATGATGCGCACGTATTACCATGCAACTCCGACGGAACCGCTCGGTCCGCTGTGGGCATCTTCAGCGCCCCGAGCGCTTCACAAGGCACTGAGCGCAGAAAGCAGAAGCGTGCGAGCATAAGCCTCGCCGTGCGCCTCCGCCCGGCTGATCCCAACGACGCAGGTGTCGAGGAAATCCTCCGGACCGTGAATTCTTCCCGCAACAATCTCTTTTGCACTACTGCAAGCGATCATTATTATCCCGGAATGTCGCTCCGCATAACGTTTCCGTTTCATTCTGCGCATGACAGCCTCACTGCTTCGGAAGATACCGGCGAGTTGAGCCGCTTGGAACGTCTTTCTGACCACCGGTTCGGCCTGGCTATTTTATTGCGAGGACCGGCCAATGCGGGTTCCAACGCCCTCACCAGATCTTACGCATTTAATAAGCCCGGCCGTGAACGGCGCCTCGCTGTGCGCCACTCGTTCACAGCGGCTGCCGTCGTCATTTCGATACACGGGCAAATGCACGTGCAGGCACGCTGTGCTGATTTGAGCACAAATGGTTGCTATGTCGACACGATGAATCCTTATCCCGAAGGAACGCGTGTGCACTTGCAACTCAAAAGGCAAGAACAAATGTTTGAGACCGTCGCGAGCGTCCGTTCCAGCCACGTTGGAATGGGTATGGGGCTCGCGTTTCACGAACGAGCACCTGAACAAAAGTCCCTGTTATCGGATTGGCTTAGTGGTGAATCATCAACCTATTACGCCACCAATTGATACGGTCACCACGAAGATCCGAATCGTTTTAGGCTTAGATACTCAATTGGATGGCGATTACCATCTGAACGGACATGTTACGCCTGCGCACGGCTCTACCCAATGTGGTGTGGCCCCTGAGTTCATGACGCCAAACGATGCATACTCAATAGCGCACGCTCATGACTCGCCGTCATCCCCACTTCGACGTGTTCAGGTGGGAAACTCCAACGGCAAATCTGATTGAATCCCAATCGGACCACCAGTTAGCATGATGTAGCTAGGTAATGCGCTTAACGGCAGTCGGCGATCCTATCAAACCAACGGAAAACCAACGGAAATTTAATAATGACAAATACGCTTGAGCGTGTTGCGACGCAACGCAATGAACTTGAAGCCGGCATCGCACTCGCTCGCAAAAAAGGCATTTCAGCAGTCGACCTGTTGGTTGATGACAGAC
>PLEA01000214.1 GCA_003136335.1 Acidobacteriaceae bacterium
TCGACTGGAAAGAAGCCATGGAACTGCTGCGATCGGCTCCCCAAACTCCGCCCCTGCTGCTGGAACTGGCCGAAGACGAGAAAGTAAATGCGCTGGAGAAGCTGGGGCCGACATTCGAACAGCTCGAAGGAATTGGGTAATTGAGTAATTTTGTAATTGGGTAATTTGAAAACCCTCCGATGCTGCCGGATTTTCAATTACACAATTACCAAATTTCCCGATTACAAAATCAGAACTATGCCCTCACCCGTCACTACCATCGCAGAAATTGGCAAGCATGAGGGGCAGGCGGTCACGATCCGCGGCTGGCTCTACAACCTGCGCGAGAGCGGGAAGCTGTTGTTCCCGCAGTTTCGCGACGGCTCGGGCATCATTCAGGGGGTGGTGCCGAAGAACGCGGTCCCGCCGGAAGTGTTCGAGGCGATCAAGACGCTGACGCAGGAGTCGAGCGTGATCGTCGAAGGCAAAGTGCGCGCCGACAAGCGTGCACACGGCGGCTACGAACTCGATGTGGCCAATGTGCAGGTCGTGCAGCGCGTTCCCGAGTCTTCGCCTTATCCGATTACTCCCAAGGAACACGGCACCGACTTCCTGATGGAGCATCGGCATCTGTGGGTGCGTTCGCAGCGGCAGGCGGCAATTCTGCGAGTGCGGGCCGAGATCATCAAGGCGGCGCGCGACTTCTTCGACGAACGCGGCTTCACGCTGACCGATCCTCCGATCATTACGCCAGCCGCATGTGAAGGCACCAGCACACTATTCCCGGTCGATTATTTCGACGAGCAAGCGTTCCTCACGCAGTCAGGCCAGCTTTATGTGGAAGCGACTGCGATGGCGCTGGGCAAAGTCTATTCGTTCGGTCCCACGTTTCGCGCGGAAAAATCGAAGACGCGCCGCCATCTCACCGAGTTCTGGATGGTCGAACCGGAAGTCGCTTACGCCGAACTCGACGACGTGATGGAACTGGCCGAGGGCCTCATCAGTTTCATCGTCAAGCGCTGCCTGGAAAAGCGGCGGATCGACCTGCAGACCATTGGTCGCGACCTCTCCAAACTCGAAAAAATCGAGGCCCCGTTCCCGCGAATCAGCTACGACGATGCCGTGAAGAATCTGCAGGAAGGCCACGCCAAAGGTGCGCTGGAATCGAAGTTTGAGTGGGGCGGCGACTTGGGCTCGCCGGACGAGACCTACCTATCGGCACAATTCGACAAGCCGGTGATGGTGCACCGTTATCCGGCGAAGGTAAAGGCGTTTTACATGGAGCCTGACCCGCAGCGCCCGGAACTGGCCTTGTGCGTCGATGTGCTCGCGCCCGAAGGCTATGGAGAAATCATCGGCGGCTCGCAACGCATGGCATCTTACGAATTGCTGCTGCAGCGCATCCACGAACACGGCCTGCCGGAGGAAGCCTTCCAGTGGTATCTCGATCTGCGCAAGTTCGGCAGCGTGCCGCATGGCGGCTTCGGCATGGGCATTGAGCGCGCCGTGGCCTGGATCTGCGGGTTGGAGCACGTGCGCGAGACGATTCCGTTTCCCAGGATGCTGTACCGGCTGTACCCTTAAAAATTTGGTAATTGAGTAATTTGGTAATTGGGAAATTTAATCGGTATTCGGTGTTGCTTTTGAATTACTCAATTACTCAATTTCACATTTACTGAATCCTTTTTGACTGAAACTATGACCACAGCTACCTCCGCCAACATCACTCCACGAAAAATTCGCGTGATCGGTGTGCCGCTCGACCTTGGTCAGTCCCGGCGCGGCGTCGACATGGGGCCGTCGGCCGTTCGCGTGGCGGGGCTTGAGGCTCGCCTTGAGGCGCTCGGGCACGAGGTGGAAGACGGCGGCAATGTGGCCGTTGCTATTCCTGAACAGAAAAAAGAAGGCGACACTCACGCCAAGTATCTGAAGGAGATCACCGCCACGTGCACCAAGCATGCGGAGTTGGTGGTCAAGACTCTCGAGGCGGGGAAAGTACCTCTCGCTCTAGGGGGAGATCATTCGATGGCCGCCGGCACGGTCTCAGGCGTTGCCGAGTTTTACCGCCGACAGAACCAGCCAGTCGGCTTGATCTGGATCGACGCGCACACCGACATCAATACGCCCGAATCGTCTCCCAGCGGCAACGTGCACGGCATGCCGCTGGCAGCGTTGATGGGCCTGTGGCCCTCGGATCTGGGGAACATCTTCAACTTCTCGCCCAAGGTGAAACCACAGAACTGCGTGCTGGTGGGCGTGCGTGACATCGACGCGGTCGAAAAGGAGAACGTGCTGCGTGCAGGCATTGGCGTCTTCACCATGCGCGACATTGACGAGCGCGGCATGCGCACGGTGATGGAAGAAGCCCTGCGCATGGCCGCTCGGGGTACCGCCGGTTATCACATCTCGCTCGATATGGATTGGGTGGATCCGGAAGACGCGCCGGGCGTGGGCACTCCGGTGCGCGGCGGCGCGACCTACCGCGAGGCTCACCTTGCCATGGAGATCATCGCCGATCACGGACGCATGCTAAGTTTCGAGATTGTCGAAGTGAATCCCGTGATCGACGAGCACAACAAGACGGCCGATCTGGCGGTGGAACTGGCGCTGTCGGCGTTTGGGAAGAAGATTCTGTAACGTGCGCTGGCGTTACTCCTCAACAAAATTCAGATTGTAAACGTCCGCGGCGGGCATACCCCGCCCGTTCACCACCAGCTGCACTTCGAAATGGCGGAGTACAACCGGTCGCCCTTGCAAGTCGCTGTAGGAGAGCAGAGCTTGAATTTGTCGTTCGAGCGCCACGACATTGTGCAATTCTACGGTGGTACCATCCACCTGCGCTTCGGGCGTGCACTCCCGCGTAAGATGCGCACCCCAAATGCGGATGGGGACTCCAGCGCCGTCGTGCTGCAGGCCTGTTGCCGGCTCCACAAAAGCTGGGGTCACGTTTCCGATCTCCTGGCTCGAAGGCGGCTGCGGGAACACCTGAGATTCGCCCCCCATGGTGAACCAATCGGTGGTGCCGAATGCGCAATGGGCGCGGAAGCGCACGGTTGGACCCATATCGAAGCTGGAGGCGTCGAGAAGAAACTCAATCTGCCCGCGAGGCTGCACGTCGACCTCAAACCTTTGCACCTCTCCCACCCCTCGTGCATAAATTGAGATATATGCCTTTGTGACCTTCTCCGGGTGGTCGATTTCGTAAGTAAGAGAATAACGCACCGCAGGCACATGACCGTCGCGGAAGGGAATTGTCTCCGGCGACATGCTGACGATCAAGGGCGAGATGCCGGCCATAAACATGCGGTGATGCCGCGCGGCGGGCGCAGGCACGGTCGGCGCGGGAGCGTTCGCGATGGGCGTTGCCGTTTGGCCGGTGGGGTTCGCGGGCGACTCTGCCGTCGTGCTGCTTTCGGCACCTTTGCGGCATCCGCTGGTGAAAAAAATCGCAGCAGCGAAAAGCGTGCAACAAGCTCGACACTTGAAGTTCAGCATTTGCAGTGGGTCGTCGACTTTAGTGTACCAATCGTGCGATTGACGTGGAACTCGAGCTGCGTCCACACTGGAAGGTCATGAAAAAGCTTCGGGTCGGTGTCCTGTTCGGCGGGCGGAGTGGAGAGCACGAAGTTTCGTTGCTCTCGGCCGCATCGGTTCTCAACGCAATTGATAAAGAGAAGTACGAGGTCGTGCCCATCGGCATCACCAAAGATGGCCGCTGGCTGACGGCCGAGCACGCCGAGAACCTGCTGACCGGCAAACTCATGATCGAGCCCCGCAATCTCCGCGCCGGCGATCCCGAGACCACAGCTTCGGCCGCGGTGCTGGCGCGCGGAGAGGCAGTGGTCGTGCCGCCGGAACCAGCGCACCGCCAGAGCGGATTGGTTCCCTTCCAAACCGATGCGATGCTGCGACGTGCCAGCGACCGCGCCATCAACGTGGACGTGATCTTTCCCGTGCTGCACGGCACGTTTGGCGAGGATGGCACGATTCAAGGGCTACTCGAACTCGCTGACATTCCCTACGTAGGCGCGGGCGTCCTCGGCTCGGCTGCCGGAATGGACAAGGACATCATGAAGTCGTTGTTCCTTGCGGCGGGAATCCCCATCGTGAAGCATGTGACAATTCTCCGCAGCTGGTGGGAGAACGATCCCAAGCAAATTCAGAAACGGATCGAGAGCAAGCTGACTTACCCGGTATTCGTGAAGCCGGCGAATCTCGGATCGTCGGTGGGCATCAGCAAAGCGCACAATCGCAAAGAACTTGGACCGGCTATTGAAGAAGCCGCGAAGTTCGACCGCAAGATTGTTGTCGAGCAGGGCGTCGGCGGCAAGAAAGAAAAAGCCCGCGAGATCGAGTGCTCGGTGTTGGGCAATGACGAGCCGTCTGCGTCGGTGCCGGGTGAGATCGTTCCCGGCAAGGAGTTCTACGACTACACGGCAAAGTACGTTGACGAAGGTTCGCAGCTGATTATTCCCGCAAAGCTCACTAAGTCCGAAACGAAAAAAGTGCAGGACCTGGCGGTAGCCGCATTCCAGGCAGTGGACTGTTCTGGCCTGGCACGCGTGGATTTTCTGATGGATTCAAAGACGCGAAAGATTTATTTAAATGAAATCAATACCATGCCGGGATTCACTGCGATCAGCATGTACCCCAAGCTGTGGGCTGCCTCTGGACTGGCTTATGCCGACTTGATCGACCGGCTGATTCAATTGGGGATCGAGCGCCACCAGGACAAGAAGAAGAATCAGTACAGCCGGTGAAGGGCATTAATGATTGTTGATTTCTGATTGCTGATTGAAAACCCGGACTCTGCTACTTCTTTTCCGCCGCGCACACGAAGTTAGCCGCGTCATTAGTGTCGCCGCTCCCTTTGTATTTGGCGTCTTGCGGATACGCGCACAGTGGTCGCGTCATGGTGGCGTGCTGCTTGTCCTCGGCGGCGTTCTTCGTAGCGATGATCGTGGAGGGTGCGGCACCCTTCTCCACCCATTGTTCCAGAGCCGCATCTACGCTGTGCTGAGGATCGTCGCCGCTTGACTTGCCGACTTGTCCGAAGGAGTCAGGGCCGGGGCCGTTGTCGCAATGCTGCATTCCCGGCGCCATGTACAGGCGCACGAACGAATCTGCGTCGCTCTGTCCCATCTTCGCAATGACACTGTCGTAATAGTTGACAGTGTTGATCGCCGGAATCGCCGGGTCATCCCAGCCGTGATACAGAATCAGTTTTCCGCCCCGAGCCTTGATCGGTTTCAGGTCCGCGTCGATCGCGTTCAGCGCGCTCGCCGTCTTCTCCTCGGCCAGCTTCAACCCGGCTTGGAGCGTGAAGGTCTTATAATCCCAATCAGATTTTTCATACACCATGTTCGAGAAGTACCCGATGCCGAAGGCCGCCATAAGGCTCTTGGCTGGCGCTGGGCCCGTAATCCACAGTCCCCATCCGCCCTGCCCGTCTTCCGCACCAGGCAAAAATCCGGGAAAAACTTCGTGTCCTTGCGCATCGTGCGGACCGGCGTAGATCTTCTTCAGCGCGGCGGCCTGCGGCGGGGTCAAGCACGTTTCCTGATCTTGGTCCGGTTTGCACTGGATCGTCGATGGATCAAAATGGCACTGCCGAGGATCGTTGAGGATCCCGTCGCGCACGCCATCGAGTTCGTCACAAGCGGCGAGCACGGCGGCGGAGATCGTGGGAATTTTCGCCGGAGGAATAAAACTGGCCGGATCGAGAGTCAGCGCCTGCGTGTCCGTTGCCGCAGTCGAGAGCAGCGCAGTCCAATAATTGGCCGGAGCCCCGGCCAGAATGCCGTCATAATCCGCGGGATAGCGCTGCGCCTCCATCAGCGCTTCGCGCCCGCCATCGGAACATCCCGCAAAGTACGACCGCTGCGCAGCCCTTCCATAGAACGCGTGCACTGCCTCGATGGCGACTCGAGTCATCTCATGAATTCCGCGATGGCCGAAGTCAATGACCTTCTCCGGATGCCCCAGCGCCCAGGTCGCATCGATGGGCGATCCCGCGTGACCCGTGTCGGTGGCAGTTGCCGCGTATCCCTTGCTGATGGCGATGCCGAGTTGCATGTCGTCGATCAGCCCGGCGAATCCGCCGTTGCCAATGCCTTGCAACTTTCCGTTCCATCCGGAGACCGGCATCCAGACTTCGATCTTGATATCGGAGTCCGCAGTCGGCTTCGCCTCCGCCACCAGGCGGCAGAATGCAGGCAGGCCTTTGTAGAATGCGGTCTGGTCGGGAACGGGGAAGGGCAAGGGAGGAGCCACGAACGTTCCGGCGGCGACCGTCTGCGCGAGTGTAATCGTAGCGCCGGCAATCTTTGTCACGGTCAGCTTCTCGCACGAGCCTTCCGACAGAGCGATTGCGCTTGCGACGAACAAAAAGAATGAAAGTCCGAGCGTATACCTGAGAGTAGCCTTCAATGAACGCTCCATCATCGGATCGTGATCTTCACTGCGCTTGCGCTTTTCCCATGAACGCGGCCTGGTCCGCCTTCATCTTCTTCAGGCCTTCCGTTGGCAGGTACACCATGTGCCCCGAATCGAAAGTCGCAAAGGAAACGTTATCCCGATATTTCTGCGGCAGGTTGAGATGGTCCACGGTGTAGTTGGCGGCGTAATATGGCGTTGCCAAATCGTAATAGCCTTCCATCACCAAAATCTTTAGATAAGGATTCTTCACGATCGCCTGGCGCATCGCCGAAGCGGTGTCGGGAAATCCCTGAATCGCCGATCCCCAATCCCACTTGTCGAAGCCAACGTCTTGCGCACGCACGTAGTAAGGCATGTCGGTCTTGTAGCCCAGTTCGGTGCGAATGTAATTGTTAAACACCGACGTAAATGGCGGTTGTGTGGCCGATCCGGTCGGATCGTAAAACGGCGTGTCGAGCAAGCCGTTGGGATCAGGGCCGGTGTAGCGCGCGTCGAGCCGTCCGACGCGCAGCTTCTGATCGATGAGCAGATAGTGCGTGAACTTACGGACGTTGATGCGTAGGTCGGCTTCGTCGATCACCTCTTTGCTCAGGCCGGTGAAACGCGCCAGTTGATCGATTATTTTCTGGCGCTCCTGCGGGCTCAGCGAGTCTCCTTTGGCCAGAGCCTGCGCGTACTCGGTCGACGCCCATTGTTCCGATTCCTGCCGCGCGCGGTTCATGTCCTGCGCGAGATCGGGCGACAGCTTGTGATGATAGCCCGCGATCATGGTGTACGACGGAATCAGAAAAATATAGGGCTGATCGTTGGTGTTGTTGTCCTCGAGCGTTTCAAAGTTCAGCACCGTCGAGAGCAGTGTGATGCCATTGAACGAAATGCCGCGATCCGCAAGGTATCCGGCGATGCCGGCGGAGCGCGTAGTGCCATAGCTTTCTCCGAACAGGAACAGCGGCGACCCCCACCGCTCGTTGCGTGTGATGTAAAGCCGAATGAATTCGCTGAACGCTTCGATGTCGCCCTTGACTCCCCAGAATTTCTTGAACAGCTCGGCGTCCCCGGCGCGGCTGAACCCGGTGCCAATCGCGTCGATCAGCACCAGATCGCTCTTGTCGAGCAGCGTGTAAGCATTGTCCTCCATGCGGTAGGGCGCGGGAGGCATGAAGCCATCCGGTTGCAGCACCACCTTGCGCGGACCGAGCGCTCCCATGTGCAGCCAGATGGA
>PLEA01000577.1 GCA_003136335.1 Acidobacteriaceae bacterium
CTGCGACATCAGCCTCGCCTGCAGCCCCATGTGGCTATCTCCCATTTCGCCGTCAAGTTCGGCTTTGGGCACCAGCGCCGCCACCGAGTCCACCACCAGCACGTCAATAGCATTCGAGCGCACCAGCGCCTCGGTAATCTCCAGCGCCTGCTCGCCGTAATCGGGCTGCGAGACCAACAGGTTGTCCACGTCAACGCCAAGTTTCTTGGCATAGCCGGGATCGAGCGCGTGCTCGGCATCCACAAATGCGGCCATGCCGCCGGCTTTCTGCGCTTCGGCAATTACCTGCAGAGTAATCGTGGTTTTGCCTGAAGACTCCGGGCCAAAAACTTCCACCACGCGTCCGCGCGGAAAACCGCCCACGCCCAAAGCCGCGTCGAATGAAATCGACCCGGTCGGAATCACCGCGATGGGCACGATCGCTTCCTTCGACCCCAACCGCATGATCGAGCCTTTGCCAAACTGCTTTTCAATCTGAGAGACCGCCAGTTCAATCGCCTTGCCCCGTTCATCCGCCATGGGAGTGGCTCCTTTTGAGAGTGCAGGAATGAGTGCCTGAGTAAGTCTGGCCGGATTATACATTCATAATGAAGCGAAGAAAAGGCGAATCAACTAAATTAACCACGATTGTGCATTTGACGCAGCACCGAAATGGGACCGAAAATGACAAATAGCCGTGACAGGGGAAAGAAGTGGGCCGGAAAGGACTCCCGGCCCGGAGCAATTACAAATTCCGAACTTGTGAAGAGAGTAGCCGAAGTTTGTCAGATAATGCGTCAACAGAATAAAGAGTTGAGCGCACGGTTGCAGCAGCAACGGAAAACACTTCTGGCGATACTTCCGTGCGGCAGGCTTCAATGAGCAGCAGATCGTTTCGACCGAGTTCGCAAAGCTGGCTTTGTTGCTCTAGCATTGCGTCCAAGAGTTGCTGTAGCATCATGTTGGTTTCCATGCGAGAGTTTCCCTTTCGTGTGGGGTGCGGCGGAGGTGGGAGTTGAACCCACAAAGCCCGGTCAGGGAACTTGACGGCTTTTAAGGCCGTTGAGCCTAGCGGATTGCTCATCTCCGCCGATGTTTTAAGTTGTCTCGGAAAGCGGGGGCCTCATGGCATGGGCCGCCGTGCGAACTGTCAGAATGCAGGCCCCATCACAGGATCAGGACGCCATACTACCTTAGAGAGAAAAGTTGTCAACGATAGGAAAACTCGGAAACGGTGGAAAAATGGCAGGAAAGAGCCTCAAAGTAGACCGCAAGCAATTCGAGGGGATCGTACAGAACTTGCTGAAATCCGCCCCATTAAAGCGGGAGGATGTAAAGGTGAGCAAGAAGAAACCTGAGAAGTTAATCCCGCCGCAGAAGTAGGAAGGTCGCCACGTAGGATCTATTCGAACTCTGCCCAATGTTCACTACTTGGGTATTTCATGATTGGCTTTATACGTTGCTCGGGATAGTTATTCTGTCCAACCAGTTTAAATATCTGGGCGGCTCCGCCGGGAGCCTCCTCGATGCGCGTGCCATTTCCGAAGGCATCATGCCATTCGCCTTGTATCTGCACCTTGTCTGCTAACAACCTGATTTGCAGAACAACAGTTTGCCTACCGTCCAACACCTCCAGTGTGTCGTCAGTGTAATTCTTGTCCCAAGAAATGAAATGGTCCGGCGAGACCTCCCAGCGGTTGTCCGTTATTTTAGCAACCAGCTTCCCTTGCCCATCAACCACTTCCATGGAAACTCTAAGCTCTCCATTCTTGACAGATAGGTTGAACTTGGCGGCGTCAAGAAATGTGATGGGTGATTGGTTCTCGGGCCCTTGCCAATCGAAAGTTGTCCCCACTCTTCCGATCTGAAATATACGACCTTGTGCGTTTGGTGTAGCACCATGAACTCGCAATACTCCAGATGTTGCTGCCGCCTTTTCTTTCCGCCAAAGTGTGTAAATCCGCCCGTAAGTGCCTGCCAATAACAATGCACTTAGGCCAACTAGTAATGAGATTTTGACAACAATAGGAAGCTTTCCAACGCCAGGAATAAAAGCGTAGCCCAAGCGAACCATTATTGCCCACGCGAACAGCCACAATAGGCACTTCCACATCACTGGAATCTCCGAAATAGTGATGGGCAAAATGGCCAACAGTACAGCAAAGATGATTTGAATGAAAGGAGAATTCCATTGAACTTCCATGGCACACACCTCCGCCATCCGCAAATTAAGCGTTGACCCGTGCTCGGAGGTGCTGCCATACTTGAGTTCTAGAGTTCGGCAGTACCTCATGGCCCCGACTGCGAATCGGGGCTCTCTTATTTTAAGGCCAAATGAACGGAGAAGTTAGTCCCGCCACAGAAATAGTCATTGCACAACTCCCATTAATCCGCCTACCATTTCGAACGAATAGAAATTCAGCCAGCCCAAGAAAAGGCAGGTATCGGCGATGGTAGATAATCCCACTCGCAAGTCAGGGGACATTGGCGAGGTGCGCTTCCCGATCAAGGCATCAGTGGCGCTGGCTCTCTTAGTGATCGCCGCGTCGATTGTCTTCTGGGAAGTCCCCGCATGGAGAGACACACTGATCTTCGTGGGTGCAGGTTTTGCGATGGCGGCAACAGTTCTCAGTGCGTATTACATAGGGAAAGGCCTTGACGTCAGCATCGAACAGCGCAACGCCGCGGCAACCGCGGACAGGATTGCACGAGGATTTCGATTCTTGGAGCGCTGGAATGATCCAAGTAACGGCGAGGCGCGAGCGCACTGGAGGCAGATTGTCGAAGAGCTTCGAGGGCAAAACGTAGATAAAATAGAAGAAATGCTCTCGGAAAAAGCCAAGAAGGCCGTGGTGGTCGACGTGTTTAATTTCTTCGAGGAAATGGCTTTGGCAGCGAATGATGGCTTGGCTGATGATGCAACATTAATGGGCCTATTTCACACTCTGATGAATGAATACCACGGAATTTTCGAGGGATGGATAAAAAGACATAGGGCGGTTAAAAACCGCCCTAGAGCTTGCATTGAATTCGATAAAATGTTGGAAAGGTGGAATAAACAGCCTAGGGGTCAGTGATCTCCACGCACATCATAACTACCTCCTCTGGGAAACTTCCTTGTCAGCGTCAAGCGCCACTGCAGGCATGATGATGGTTTCTAGGGTGCCCTGTCAATGCTTTTGTCGCCATGCGTCATTAGATTACTCACAGGCGAAAAAGGTTCCCGCAGAACGAGCGTTTCCCGAATATAGTGCGAGCACTCAAATGGCCAGCTTGTATGTGATGAAAACAAAGAGGTTTATTCCCCAACGTGCCCAAGAGATCGACAAAAAGTGTTAATACGGTGACCTTTCGCGGCGACTCGGCTCATGGCCTCACAAACGGCGTGAAAACATTCTCCTCCACCAGTTTCGCATAAGGCAAGTTCCCTACCAGTGCCATCCTCCGCACCGTCATCCCAAACAGATCAGGACTCTTCCGATTGTTGAATCGGAAAGAGAATTCGTCCAAGTACCGTTGCAGGTGCTTTAAGGAAATCTTATGAAAGGCTCCCGTGAGGCCGCGCTTGAAGAGCGAGAACGCGGATTCCACGGTGTTGGTGTGCACATCGCCGCGCACGTAGATTTTCTCTTTATGCTTGATCGTTTCATGCTGTCCGCCTTTGATGCCAGCGCCCATCATGGCCGAAGGATAGGCTGCGTATTCATCGGTAACAATCATCTGGACCTTGGGGTCTACGTGGGTCTTGATCTCGCGGGAAAGTGTTTCCGCGTGATTATCTTCCACGTGAATCAGGCGCAGATCGCCGCCGCGCTCACGGATGCCGACTACCACTTCCTTGTTGAGATTTTTGCGTCTGTGGCCCCTCTGCTTTCCGCCGATGTAGGTTTCATCCACTTCGACAACGCCCGCGAGTTTGGGCGGATTCGCCTCTACCATCGCCTTGCGGATGCGGTGCGCCAGATGCCAAGCAGTACGGTATTGCACTCCCAGAGCGCGGGAAAGTTGCGCGGCAGAAATTCCCTTTTTGGATTCGGTAATCAGGGCAATGGCGAGAAACCATTGCGTCAGGGGCAGGTGGGTGTCATGGTAGACGGTGCCCGTGGTGGCGGTGAACTGGAAGCGGCATTCGTTGCACTGGTAAAGTTCCCGGTCGGGACTGCGCTTGCCAGTCTTTTTGTTGAGCTTCCCTTTGGCGATGATGGGAGTGATGCGCGGGGATTGACAACTAAGGCACTTTACACCGTCCGGCCAGCGCATATGCTCTAGGAAGGCGATGCATTTCGCTTCCGTATTCAGTTCCTTGTGAATGTCTAAGAGATTCATAGCCGTTCTCCAATGCGGCTATCATCTCAGAAAAAGCATGATGTGTCAAGTGCATAATCGTGAAATTAACAGTGGATATCGTTCCGAAATGGGCGCGTGCGGGGGGATTAAGAGGAATACTCAGCCCCGGCAGCCTTTTCAACGATACCCCACACCCCTTCCTTGTTTCCGCTTGTTTTCGTGGTAGCGCTGCGGGTCGCAGAGATTACTGCCGCGACGCCGGAATGGCAAGTGCTGCCCCTAACGATGCCCCAACCTCTGCAGCAAATACACCCGCGCC
>PLEA01000248.1 GCA_003136335.1 Acidobacteriaceae bacterium
ATCCTGAGTTTGTGAATACGCCCAGGCACGAATTCAATCTGTGGTTTGATCCAGAAGCGGCGCATATTGTACTGACGGCGCCCTGGAAGAGAATTATCTGTACCACCGTGGACATTTCTGTGAAGACCCGGCTTACCCAAGACTTGCTCAACCGGGTAAAGGCGGGCAACACACCGGCGGCTCGCTATGTCGGTTCGTATTCGCATCTGTATGGCCAATACAACTATTTATGGGACGAACTCGCGGCCCTGGCCTGGCTCGATCCGAGTCTGATCACCGCGAAGGAGACGCGCTATCTGGATGTTGATCTCAGCCGCGGCGCCAGTTATGGAAATACTCTGAGTTGGACAGAACAGGACAAACCAAGGAGCGTGGGGCCGCCGGTCGAGGTGCAGCTTGATCTGGATATTGAGAGATTCTATAAGATGTTCGTCGATTTGCTCACGGCTCCCACCCCGCGGCCGTAGGGGTGCTTACAGAACTTACGGTTTCAATTGCTCGAGCATCTGTTTGGCNNGCGTGCCAAATTCACGTACGCCTGATCGAAACCGGGGGCCACGTGGATGCACTCTTCGAAACTTGCCACGGCCTGATCGCGCCGCTGAGTGACCAGGTAAAGCACTCCGAGATTGTTCAGCGCCTCAGGATAGGCCGGACGAGCCTTCAAGGCGCGCTGCAAATACTCGTAAGCTTTGGCGTTGTCGTCGGTCTGCGCGAACACCATTCCCAAGCTGTAGTTCGCCTCAGGATCTTGCGGCGCGACTTCCAGCGCGCGTTCCAGCACCTTGCGGGCCTCGTCCCAAAGCCTCTGCAAACGATAGGCATTGCCCAGATTGTCCAGGGATAGAAGATGACGCGGGTTCAGGCGCAACGCCTCCCGAAAACACTGAATCGAGTCGTCCACGCGTCCTTCCCGCGTGGCAATGACGCCAAGGTTATTCCAGGCGTCGGGAAGAGTGTCGGGATAATTGGCTGGGAGTTTCACGGCACGTTGGAAGGCCTCGCGCGCGGCCGCGTTCTTGTTTTGATTCAGGTAGACGCTACCGATGCCGTACAGAGCCTCGGCGCTCGACGGATCGTCGCGCAAGGCCTGCTGGAAGGACATTACGGCTTGTTCAAGATATCCGCGCTGAAAAAACAGAGCACCATAGGAGAGGTAGTTGCGGCCGAAGTCGAGCGCATACGTGGAACTGGGGAAAGGCAGCGCGCGCGCGAGGCGCTCAGTGTCGGTTCGCGGAATGCTCTGGAAATCTCGTTCAACCTTTTCGGGGACGATCGAGCCCTGATACACCTTGACGACATCGCCGTTGCTGTCGATCAGAAACGATGTTGGAAGGCTGAGATCGCGATGACGATCGAACAACTGGCGATAGAGAATGTTATAGATGGCGGCGACTTCGTCGGATCCGCGCAGAATCGGAAAAGAAAAGGCTTTGGCGAAGGCGCGAACTCCGCCATCGGCGGGATCATCCACGTTCACAGCGACCAGTTGCAGACCTTTCGCTGCCCAATCAGAGTAGGATTTCTGAAACACTCGCAACTCTTCCCGAGAATCCGAAGACCTCGTGGTCCAGAAGTTCAGCAGCGTCGTTTTGCCGCGGAGCGCGGAAAACGTGCGAACTTGTCCCGACAGATCGAGGAGCGAAAACTCTGGCGCGGTAACGGGCGCCAGAAGCCAGGTTTCAACCTTGGCCGGAAGTATCTCGACTTCTCGTGCGGCTTCTGTAGAAAGAGAAGCGTGAATTGTCTCCTGCTTGTCGAACTGTTCCAGGCGCGAGGGTTCGGCACCCTCCACGATCCAGATCCTATGATTGATCGGGAGATTGTGGAGTTCCTGGACGAGGCCGCTGGGCCAGCGAATCGACGCGCGCACCGAGCCTTTCGTTGTCCCAAGGCCGAAGAAAATATCTTTGCTGTGCTGGGAGAGGAAAGCAGATCCCGCCTGCAGCACGCGCAATTGCCGACCAGCGCCGCTTTCGATCGTGACGGCGGCACCAATCGCATCGCGGTTACTCTTCGTGCCTCGAAGACGGAGGGCGATCGACGCCGGCAGATCCTCCATCACGTTTTTCAGCAGCCGCAACTGCGGAGCATTGCGGTTCTTGACCACCACCTCGATCCTGCCATCGTGATCGAAATCGGCCAGAGCGAATGCCCTGCCATCCTCCACGAAATCCAAGCCAATCACCGCGGAGACGTCGCAGAAAGTTCCGTCCCGATTATTTGCATAGAAAACATTTCGTTCATATCCGCTCCAGGTCCCGTCGGAACGGATGAGTTCGTTGATCGCATTCCAGCCCTGCTCGTATTCGTGAGACGCGCGAGCTTCGTCGGGGGAAAAAGCCACTACCTGCCGCCAGAAGAAACTGTTGAGATCCTGGCACGAAGGGCCGGAGACCATTCCGTTGACGATGTAAAGATCGGGAAACCCGTCGTGATCGAAATCGAACGCGTCGCTTGACCATGCCCAGCGCCCCAGTCCGACGCCGGAAGAACTCGTTGCGTCGTCGAAAGCCGCGCCGCGATTGTGGAGCAGCGAATTCCCCATCGCGTGCTTTTGATAGAGGGAACGGACTTCCTTTGGTGAGCCTTTCTTAAAGATTTCCTGCGTCGAGACACGTTCCCCGGCCGCGGTCCACATGTTGCCCACGTAGAGATCGTTCGCCCCATCGTTGTCGTAATCGAGCCAGGAGACGCTCATCCCGGCGCCAATGTCTTCGACCGCCGCCTGCGCGGCAACATCGGTGAACGTTCCGTCTCCATTGTTGCGGTAGAGGTTCTTTCGCCCAAAATCATTCACCACGTAAAGATCCGGCCAGCCGTCGCGGTTGTAGTCGCCCCATCCGCAGCAAAAGGTGTAACGCGTGTTGTTCTGATTCAGTCCCGAGGCGGCGGTTACGTCGCGGAACGTGCCGTCGCGCTGGTTGCGCATCAGGAAGTTAGGCGGCCCGTTCTCCGCGTCGTGATACGGAGAGGGATATTTGTATTGTCCGGTGCCCTGATAGTAGGCGTACAGACAGAAGTAGACGTCGAGCCATCCGTCGCCGTCATAGTCGGCAGCGGCCGCGCCGGTAAATGTTCCCTGTGGAAGAGTCGAAAACTGGAACGCATCGGGCTTCTGGCCAAACTTGCCGCCGCCTTCGTTCAAAAATAGCAGCGGCCCGTTGGCGCGCACTACAATGACATCCTGCCGGCCACAGTTCCTGAAGTCGGCGAACAGAGCGCACGCCGTATTTTCCAGAATCCCCAGACCGGACGATTCCGTAATGTCTTCGAACGTTCCGTCGCCCCGGTTGCGATAGAGGCGATTGGGCAGGCCTGCGGGCTGGCAAACGTAGAGATCGTCGAAGCCGTCGTTGTCGATGTCCGCGACCGAAACTCCATTGTGTCCGTAAATGTCGATGCCAGACGCGCCGTCCAGCATCGTGCGCCAGTAATCCGTGCCGTGCAGCAACTGCTCCGAGTAGGAAGAATTGCCGCCCAGCGCAGCCGAAGTGATGTCCACATAAATGGGCGACGTGGAACGGGCGTGCGTTTCTTCGAGTACTCGCCAACTGCGAACACGAAACTCGCCCGACGGGGACGGTTCCCATTCCAAGTCCCAGGTGCCGGCGCGCTGTTCGCGATAGAAACCGGCCCCAGTGCCCACGATTTCGAATCGAACGCGAGTCTGAAGTCTTTGAGGCAATTGAGAAGCCGCGGCCGCGGCGCCGGCCGCGTCAATCCCTGTAATTTGAAATTCGGCAGTCACGATCCTGGAGAAACCGCCGAACACGGACTGCCACTCTCGAAGAAACTCATCGCGGCGAAGCGGGGCCTGGTTGACGAATTTATTCTGGCGCACTTGAATCGCCGCACTGGAACGTACGACTCGTGTCTCCGCGGGCTTGAGCGATGCTCCGAAGAAATCGGCTGAGAGAACCTTAGCGATTGCCTGTGTTTCCCGGGGAGACTGCAACAGGCTAGCGGACCACTCTGCAAAAATCGCCGCCATCTGATCGGCATATTTTTCCGTGACGAAATCGTCGAGACCTGCCTGCACCTTCAGCAGCGTGGCCTCGAGCGGCCGTTGGCTTCGATAATGAAGTTGCAGGTGGAATTCGGGATCGGAGGCTGGTGCGTTGCGTGCTGCGGAAACTCTGAAACTTGGGAACGTGAGCCCCCACAAGCTCGCCGGAATCAGAGTCGCTCCAGCGCCCTGACAAAAACGAACAAGAAAGTTGCGCCGGCGAACATCGACGGATGGAAGATCGACGGATTGAGGCGACTTCCCTGCCCGGCTCAGAGTGATTTTCCTCGAAGAGTCACGTGTGAAACCGAAACTAGCATTCGCGTTTGGGCCAGTCAAGGCGGAGGCGGAGTACCTTTCAATCGACTCTCGCTATGGTAGGCTAGCGGAAATGCAAGTCAGAATTGTGGCGCCATTCATGCTGGACCGGAAGGTTTCACATTATTGCAAGATTGACCGCGTCGTAAAATCGGCTGCCACACCTGAGGCGGCCTGATGGCCGACTTCCAGTCTGACGCTTTTGTATTTTTCGGCGCCACCGGCGATCTCGCGCATAAGCAAATCTTTCCTTCACTGCAGGCACTGATTCGCGACGAAGGCCTCAATGTACCGGTCATCGGCGTGGCTAAGGCCGGCTGGAATCTCGATCAACTCAAGGCGCGCGCCAAGGATAGTCTCGAAAAACATGGTGGTCTCGAACCCGAGGCGTTCAACAAACTGACCGGCCTTCTGCGCTACGTGGACGGCGACTATAACGATCCCAACACCTTTGCCCAACTGCGAAAAGAGTTGGGCCAGGCAAAACAACCTTTGCATTATCTGGCGATCCCGCCCAGCTTATTCGGCACGGTTGCCGAGGGACTAGCCAAGTCGGGCTGCGCCGAGAATTCCCGGGTCGTAGTCGAAAAGCCGTTCGGACGTGACCTGGCCTCAGCCCAGGAACTGAACCGGATTCTGCACCAATATTTCCCCGAAGAAAGAATCTTCCGCATCGATCACTTTCTGGGCAAGGAGCCGGTGCAAAACATCCTCTATACGCGCTTCGCCAACCCGATCTTCGAGCCGATCTGGAATCGCAACTACGTGCGCAGTATTCAGATCACCATGGCGGAAAAGTTCGGAGTCGAGGATCGCGGCAAGCTTTACGATGACACCGGTACGGTGAGGGATGTGGTGCAGAACCACTTGCTGCAGGTCCTGGCCAACCTCACCATGGATCCGCCGACCGGGGAAGATCACGATGCGGTGCGCGACCAGAAAGCCGCGCTGCTCAAGGCGTTGCGCCCGCTCGCTCCGAAAGACGTGGTGCGCGGTCAATACAAAGGTTATTGCTCAGTGCTGGGAGTGGCGGCCACTTCCACGGTCGAGACCTTCGTCGCAGTCAAGCTTTTTATTGAAACGTGGCGCTGGGCCGACGTGCCCATCTACATTCGCGCCGGCAAGATGCTGCCGGTGACTGCGACGGAAGTTTTTGTCGAATTCAAGCGGCCGCCGAT
>PLEA01000656.1:0-632 GCA_003136335.1 Acidobacteriaceae bacterium
CTTCGTGCCCGACTGCCTCCTCGAACCCTAGTATCCAGTAATATACGGCCCGATTGAAGAACTGATTAAGCATCTGCTGTACCTCCAACTCGCCCAACACTTCCAAGATATTGTCCACAAAGCGTTCGCGTTGGAGGAAATGCCACAAATGGTTGCGGCTGATTATTAAGGCCCACACCAACTGATGCAGGCGGATTGCCCTGGCCGGCCCGGCGCACCGCGATTGTCCCCCGACTCACGGTGCCTACTCGACAGCACGGCTGGTCCAAGCAACCAACGGGAACTTCTACGGGACAACCGGTTCCCAGTGAAGATGCCTCGTCAAGGCTGAGGCCGTTTTGAGCAGATTTCATGGTCCAATCATGGTCCAATAATTATTTTCGAGGGTGCTAAAACTGCTTTTGGAAGCCATCTGTGTCGCAGTCTTTCAATCAGTTACCAGTGACTCATTCGCTGTCACAGGAATCGCCGACCATTCATCATCAAAGCTCCGATGTAGAAACATTCCACGGAAATGACATCTGCCAAATACAGACGATAGCAAGCGCGTCAGAAGAAACAAAGGCGAATAAAACTTACCGGCAGTTTTACCGGCAGTTGGCCTTTCCTGCAGTGACTATCAGTGACTTACA
>PLEA01000656.1:656-15480 GCA_003136335.1 Acidobacteriaceae bacterium
GCGAAATGTAGAATGTTTATTATCAGAAGTTTGTAGAGAATTGCTAAAGCGATACGGGTAGATGGTGTGTCTGCCAGTTCCACCACTTCCGCACTTTAACAACTACATTATTTTCAATTACTTACATCAACATCTTCAAGCTGGACTAACGTCGACTGTATGCGTTTCTGTAGGCACCTTTTGCATCCACGCCTACGCCGACTGCGCCGGCTTCTTCTTCCGATTGATCCGGCCGAATGCCCGTCTGACTGACTCCGCCCGAGGGTGCACATACCGCATCGTAGTCTTGATGGTGTCGTGCCCAGCAATGTACTGCAGCGTAAAGGCGTCCGTATACTCCCCGGCCTCGGTCAAAAACGTGTGGCGAAGAGTATGAAGTCCGGCATCCGGATCGATCTTAATCTTATCACGCAGTCGGCCCATTTGGGATTCCAGGACCCAAGGCTCGAGTTTCTTGTCTGGATGACGGGGCTGGCTGAATACATGCCGACACTCGGATTCCGTGACCAGCCGTTCGATGACTTCCTTCGCCTCTGCATCGATTTTCAGGACGCGCTTCCTTGCCCGCCTTTTCAATCCGCGCTTGATTACGAGGTCTCCCCAGTTGCCGTCCTCATCGGGACGCTTGCGGATGAGCACGCAGTCCTTCTCTAGGTTGAGCATTTCGACCCGCGTGATCCCCGAGTTGCGCTAGAATCGATGCCGATCTCAGGGGCTCCTCTGCTTTCTCGATCCACTGCTGGTAGGCCCTCGGGTCGAAGACGTATTCGACCTGCCGCTCATTCGGGTACTGCTCGATGACGGGGGCCCGGTCGATGATCTTCAGCTTCCGCCAGGCGTAGCGGAGCCCCTTTCTTAGTGTTGCCAGGTAGCGATTGACAGTCGTCTTTCCCACTTTGCTCAGGGCCCAGAATTTCAGGCGCTCAATCACCGCCTCATCGATCCGGTCGAGGGGCAGATCCCGCATCTCCTCGAATTCCACGAGGATCTGGTAAATGCCTTTGTAGAATTTCAGCGTGCCCGGATGATCGGCGTGCTGGGTTTCAATCCAGGCATCAAACTGGACCTGGAACTGCTTGAACGTGGGGACCAGCGGCTTATCCTGGTCCGCCAGTCCCACCACGCCCCTTACGAGCCTCAGCCGATACGCGGCGGCGCAGTCCATCGCGTCCCGTTCCTTCTTGAGACGCGTGGACTTTACGTGGGTCTTGCCGTCCAGATCGAAATCGAAGTAGTAGTAAGAGCTGACGGGACGCTTGAAGACGCGCATGAGTTTCAGTCGGACCCTGGGTAAGTATTGTGAACGATAAACCTCCGGATCGTATCAGGACGAAACATCACGCGTCCACCGACTTTGACGCGGGCGATTTTCCGTCGCTGGACCCAATTCCTCAGCGTGCACTGGGAAATGCCGAGGATCTTCGCTGCTTGTTGAATGTTGAGAAGCGGCTCCAGGAGTTCGAGCGATGGAGATTGGGCCGGCTCGGCTGGTCTTGGTAGAGTGGCCATGGGCGTAGTCTTCCTTGCGGACCTCAAGTTCGACCTTCATGCATTTTCGAGTGCGTTGTAGCACGCCGGTCAAAAGGCCAAGAGTCGACAGCGGGGCTGGTCCGCGAGTCCTATTTAAACCGGAAACAGCTTCCAGTCAAACGCGCCTTGTAGCGGGCGCTCAATCCCACACATAGCGAGGCGAAAGGCGACGATAACCGCCTGTATATACATGATCTTACCCTCCGCCATAATCCGGCGACCGAAGAGCGCGGATTGTCACCACCCAAAGTGTGCTCGGCCAAAAGAATTCTCAAGAGGGGAAACGAAACCGGCGTACTACGCGCGCGCGACGTGGCAAAACTGTTCCAAGTCACATCCCAGCACGTCTAGCTATAGCTAGTAAGATGGCGAGAACAAGACGGAAACATGCGAATCACCGGAACACACGTTCATTTGGAACTGGGCGGGAAGGCGACCTACGTTGAAGAATTTCCCGGCAGTCGGCGAGGCGTTTAGGGGTTTTGAGTGTGATCGCCTGTTTTCGGCAATTGAAAGGAACCGGGAACTGTTGCCGATTCCAGACTAAAGGATTTCCTGGGCCGCAGTCTTGTAGCGAAAGTAGTGGGTGCAATGGGAACCAACGTAACAGGATCAGGAGGGCGCCGGCACTTAGCATTGAGGGAGATATGCCGGAGGGCATCATGTCGAAGTCGGCGGTGCGTTGGTCGCTATTCATTTTTATCCTAGGAGTCCTCTTTTCTTTGCATCTCGTGGCACAGACTACGCCGAGGCCGCTACGGGCCAGCGAAGTGATGGCGCTCGAAGCCGGCGGAGCATTGCAGGCAAACATCGCGCACGATGTCGCCGGTCGTGGGCTGAATTTTCATCCGACAGATGAAGTTCTTTCTCTGATGAAGAAAGCCGGAGCAGATGCGAGCGTGCTGGAGGCATTGAAGGCGGCGAAAGTAGATGCGTCCGGGGATGTGAAGCCGGACCAGCAGTTCCTTGAGCAGCTTAGCGATGCCGCGGTCTTAATGAAAGCGCAGAAGTACGGGGATGCGACCACGAAATTGAGCGATGCGCTGGATCGTAGTTTCGCCCGCATGGAAACCGGCTACGTCATGGCGGAGTTGCTGCGGCAGCAGGAAAAAATCGATGTGGCGTTGAGCATTTACCGGGAGATTCTGGATGCCGAGCCCGACTTCCCGGAAGTGCATGTGAAAGCCAGCTATCTGCTTTACCGGCTGCAAGACGCCAACAGCGCGCTGAACGAGGCGAAGGCAGCCTTGAAAGACAATCCTGAGGACGCCGAAGCCCACAAGAATGCAGGACTGGCTCTGAGCAGTTCGGAGAAAACCGACGCAGCCATTGGCGAGTACAAAGAAGCCCTGCGCATCAAGCCGGAATATGCGCCGGTCCACTACGATCTGGGACTGCTGTATTTCAACGTGCATGCCTACGACGATTCGATTGCGGAATACAAGAAGGCGATTGCAATCGATCGCAACAATGCTGACGCGCATGGCAACTTGGGGAACGCGTACAAGCACAAGGGAGATTTGGTGTCGGCCGTCGCTGAATTCCGCGAGGCGAAGCGTCTGAATCCGAACGATCCCGATGCGCGGCAAAATCTGGCTTCGGCGCTGATGCAGCAGTCGCCGGGCGCGGCCATTCAAGAGCTGCAGGAATTGGAACGGCGTTTTCCGAACTTTGAAATGTGCCACATCTGCCTGGGCAGAGCCTTGGCGTGGCAGGGAGACAGGAAGGCGGCCGAAGGCGAGTTTCGCAAGGCGAACGAGTTGGATCCTACCGATCCCGATGGTCACCGGGGATTAGGCAGCATTCAAGAACAGCAGAAGAACTACGACGCCGCGCTGGAAGAATATCGGGTGGCGGAAAACATTGCGCCCGCCGATGGTGAAACGCACCAGGACGTGGGAAGAGTTCTCATCGCCCAGAAAGACTTTGCTGGAGCCGTCGAGGAATTGAAACAGGCGACAACTCTGGCACAGGCTTCATGGGAGATCCACGAACTCTACGGGCAAGCCCTGCAGGCCACCGGGCAGAGCGACCTTGCGGTCGGAGAATTCAAGGAAGCCATTGCACTCGATCCGACGCGCGCCCATGTGATGACGGAATTAGGGGCTGCGCTGGAAAAGAAAGGCGATTGGGTGGATGCGCTGGAGCAATACCGGAAGGCGACGCTGACGGATGCTGGAGTCACCATGAAAGCCCAGGCCGGGCAATCCGTGGAGGTTTGCGGGACAGAATGCAGCCGGCAATACATCGCCGCGCAGGGGCGATTCGCCGATTATCTGGTATCGCTGAAAGCGGCTGGACGCGGAACCGAGGCTGCGGATCTGGAGACGCGAGTTACCCAGTTCGATGCGGCAGCCGGAACGAAGGAGAAAGTGGAAATGGCGCTCAAGGCGGGCGACCAGGCTTTCCAGGAGAGAAAAATCGAAGACGCGGAGAAATCCTACAAAGAGGCCGTGCATCTGGCGGAGAGTCTGCCGCCTGGAGATGAGAATCTGATTGCCGCCCTCGGGCGGCTGGGAAATGCTTACGGGATGCAGCAGAAATTCACCGAAGCGGCGGCGGCATTCCATCAGCAGCTGGCGCTGGTTGAGAAAACCTTCGGGCCGGGATCGGAGCGGTCGGTCGAGCCGCTGCGCTTCCTGGGGCAACTCGCGGCCTGGCAGAAAAACTACAAGGAGGCGGAAGACTATCTACAGCGCGCTCTCGACATCAATCTTAAAATGTCCGGCGACAACAATCCCAGAGCCGTGGAGAGCCTGAGAACCATGGCGGGATTTTATGAGTCGCAGAGCGATTGGCCGAAGGCGGAAACCTATCTGCAGCGAGCAGTGAAGGGCGCGGAAGTCTCGCAGCCACAAATGGTGCTGATCCCGCTTTGGGGACTCTGCGACATGTATGACCGGTGGGGAAAGCCGGACCAATCGCAGCCCTGCTGGCACCGCGCCACCGGGATACTGGAAACGCAATTTGGCCATGATAGCCCGCGCCTCTCGGACTCTCTGAACAACGAGGCCCATGCGATGCGGCAGCTGGGGCGCAATGACGAAGCGGTATCGCTGGAAGAGCGCCTGGCCAAGATTCGCCGCACGGCACAGAATTAGGGATCGGCATTAGCTAGGCGATCCTGTTCGCGAGCAAAATCTACTTACAACATCCATTCCGATTAGACCGTGCAGCGGGGCACGGCCGCAGAAGGTCTGCATCTTATAGTTGATTCGCATTCATGACCAATGCGACAGCGCTGCGCAAGCGTGCTTTACTGCCCTCCTGAGCTGGCCGGAGCCTCGGAGTTCTGACCAGCGGGTATCGGCGCATTTCGGCTTCAATCGCGGGACCTGCCAAACACCATTGTGTTGTAATGTCACCCACGACGACGATTTCGCTTGGTGCCAGAGCCAACGCGATCATATGCATTCCTCGGCCCAGCGCCTTGCACATTCCATAGAGAGCTTCCTTCGCAGCCGCGTCACCTGCATTTGCCAACCTGAGAAGTGCATCAAAAGAAGGCACACGCTTGTTTGTGATTTCATCGTAATAACGCAATCCTGCGCGATTTGAGGCTACGGTTTCCCAGCATCCTATGCCTCCACAGCCGCAGCGCAAGCCACTAGGGTCCAGCTGTACATGACCGAACTCGCCTGCAACGCCGGCTTCACCTCGCAGCAGACGGCCGTTGGCAAAGATTCCGGTGCCAATGCCTTCAGACACGTTGACGACAACCAAGTCACTCATGCTGTCGCTGTAACCGAACCAGACCTCAGATAGAGCGCAGGCATTGGCGACGTTATCGACAACCACCGGCAGGCCGGTGGCCTGTTCGACGCGCGACTTGATCCGTCCGATGGGCCAATCCACATTGGGGGCAAAAATCGACTTCTCAAGATGGGGATCAAAGCGCCCTGGAAGATTTATGCCAATGCCCTCGAACGAACGACCACGATGGGCGGCAAACATTTTTCGAATTGCCCGCAGAATGGTCCCGATTACCTTTCGCGGATTCGCAGGAAGCCCGACTGAGTCTTCGGAAAGGATCTTTCCACCCAGATCGATTACAGCCAACGTGGTCTGTGCAGGATGTATGTCTAAGGCGAGCACGCCGCGCTGCCCATTGAGATCGAGAAAGGTAGGTTTTCTGCCGCGGGGACTTTCTCCGATCGATCCCTCGATGATCCAGCGCTCGGCGAGAAGCTCCTCCACGATGAGCGAGACAGTGCTCCGTTGCAGGCCAGAAGCACGTGCCAAATCAGCACGAGAAATCGGCCGCTTGATGCGGATCTGGTCGAAGATGAGATTTCGATTGATCTGGCGGGCGATTCGATTCGACGCGCTCAAATTACCGTTTGTGAAGAAACGCGACGGCGGCATCTTTCTTCTGCTGCCTCCACCTCAATCAGATCTGAATTGCCAGCCACCAGAGTGACCATCAAAAAACTTCAAAAAGGTAACGAAAACGTCAAATTCTATCAGCAGGTCGATTTTGCATCATCGGTCTACGCAATGCGAATCTCAGCCACCTCGCAAGCCTGCATCGATTAACTGTGGATCGCAAATCCCATCCCCGCCAGAACGCCCCGCATGTAGGCCAAGCTGCCGATGACTCCTGGCATGGGATCGTCGGCATGGACCTCGTATTCCAGATCGACGAACCCTGCGTACTTGATCGCAATAAGTGATTCAAAGATTCCTCGCACCGGCATCAGACCTTCGCCCACGGCGACCTGGCTCTCCTTGCTTCGGAAGTCTGTCAGGTCCTTCATGTGAACGTTGTACAGCCGTGGCCCAACCTCGCGAACGGCTTTAACTACGTCTGTACCGGCTCTGACTGTATGCCCGACGTCAATGCAGCAGCCAACGCGAGGATCTGTGCCCTTGAGCGATCTCAGCACATCTAGGGGCGAGGGCCACAGTTTATCCTCCGGGCCATGGTTGTGAATGGCGATCCGAATGTCGTACTCCTTTACAAGCTTCTCGATGCGCGGCAGAGTCTCTGGCGTCGGATCGCCTGCGACAATCACCGAGATTCCCGCTCGTTTGCAGTATTCGAATTTGTCGCGGATTTCGGCCTCTTCGTCCTTTGCGAAATAGATAGCGCCGGCAGCATGGAGCCTGATGCCGGCGGCGGTATAGTCCTCCAACGCTTTGGCCTCTTCGACCGGATCCGCAGGAAGGTGATCTTTGACGTTCTTAACATTCAGCTCGGTCACTTGAGTCTGCTTCAAGTACTCGATCATTTGTGCACGGTTGAAATTGCGAAAGGTATAGCTGGCCACTCCAAGCTGAATAGGCGATCTTTCGGCTTCGGAGGACGAAGTCTGCGCGACTGAGTGCCATGCGCCCGATGTTGCAGATGCTGCTGCAATGATGGTTCCGGAACGGATAAAGTTACGACGAGACAATGGTTGTTTCATGATGAATGAAGCTCGGGTACTACGAGTTCGGCAGTCGCCCGCATCTTTCAAATGCTCTAGAGACGCGGCTCCCAGCCCTTTTCATACTCGCGTCCCCACATTTTCATAGCTGCTGAATCGTTCTGGATTTGTCCATTGCGTGCGTCGAGCTGCAGCTCACGATTGACTCTCCACGCGATGTTGGAGATTTGCAGCATCGTGACCGCAACATTGCCAACGGAGATGGGAGCGTTCAGCTTCTCGCCCTTGCGGACCGCGGCAATAAAGTTGGCAAAGTGCGCGTCGGTCTCTGAGTCGCGGCCAGTGAGATCACCGGAAGACGTTGCCCCGCCTGTCTTAAACTCGCTTGTCTTGTTTCCCTTCAGATCGAAGATCTCATAGCCGTCGCGGTCGACGAGCACCGAACCGGTGGTTCCCATGATCACCGACCCGCGATCGCGGCCATAAAACTTCATCCCTTGGCAGCATTTGCATTCCCACGAGATCATCTTGTCAGAGTAGTTGAAATTGGTCACGAGCGTGTCATAAAACTGCCAATCATCTTTGAAGTGGTATCTTCCGCCCAACGACGAAATGCGGTTTGGGAAGTCGACGTCAATGGCCCAACGGCAGACATCGACCTCATGCGTCCCGTTGTTCAACGTTTCGCCAGTGCCCCATGTGCGGAACCAGTGCCAGTTATATGGCTGCACATTGTCCCTATAAGGTGTCCGTGGTGCCGGCCCTTGCCAGAGATCCCAATCCAGTTGTGGCGGAACAGGCGCTTCCTTGCCGACCCCGATCGATTTTCTTGTATTGCTATACCAGGCTTTGGCGTAATAGGCGCGGCCGATCAGGCCGTTGTGAATCTTATCGACAATCTCGATGGTGTGAGCGGATGAGCGTTGCTGCGTGCCCATCTGCAAAAGCTTTCCGTATTTTTGTTGAGCTTGCACGAGCAAGGCGCCCTCAGCTGGATTGTGGCTGCACGGCTTTTCCAGATACACATGCTTGCCCGCCTGCAGGGCGAGGATAGCCATAGGAGCATGCCAGTGGTCCGGAGTTGCGATCGTGATGGCATCGACTTCTCTTTTCTGAAGGATGTGGCGAAAGTCCTGGTCGACGGCTGGAGCATCCCCCAACTCGCGCTGCGTATCGTCAGCGAATTTCTTCATGGTATTGCTGTCCACATCACACACATACGCGATGCGGGCCGCATCCTTGTTTGCTTTTAGCGCGGAAAGATGGGCATAGGCTCGCGAATGAAGACCGATGACCGCAAAATTCAGCCGATCGTTGGATCCCAGGATCTGGCTGTAGCTCTTGGCGGTTGAGCTGATCGCCATCCCCGCCGCTCCCACCGCAAGTGTGTCAAGAAATTGCCGTCGAGTTACCATCTTCTCCTCCTATCTCTAGAGGACCAATTGCTGCTGATCCAGCCGCGCTCAACATTGATGGGCACTGTCTTAGATCCCCACAGAGCACCGGCGTCTTGCAGGGCGGCTTCATGCCTGCCCAGCTGATCCGCGTTGATGCCTCCGGTGTTGCGGCCGCGTGCCAATGCGTTTCGAGACTGACCGCATCGTGATAGCCAGCCTGCTTGAGCGCGCGAAACTGTGCAGTCCAGTAACCGCGGAAAGCGGTGACCGGCAAGTTGGATCGCCCTGACCATGTCAGTCGCTAAAATATGATCCTTAGCGATCCCTGAAGCGAGCGCCCGCCTCCGATACCGTTCACGCTACCCTGGCCGCTGCCGAGGGTGCTAGTGACTTGACCGAAGTTTGAGGCGCTAATGCTACCAACGTTTGGGTTGTTAAACTGCGGCGTGTTGCTCAACTGGAAAGCTTCGACGCGTGCCTCCAGCGCCGTCTCACGGTAGAGACGGAAGCTCTTGGCAAGGGAGATGTTGTCCTGGATGTAGCCGGGACCGCGGAATTGGTTTCTGCCGGTATTACCCAGGCCGGGGTTCGTGCAAGGTTTCGTCGTGCAGCCCGTGGGCTGGGAAAACACAGTTGGGTCAAACCATTGCACTCCGGGCCCGATGCCGTGAAGAACGCGAAAGTTTCCGGTTAGTGTTGCAGTTTGCGTAGTTCCAGGGGTATTGAGAGTGCCACCATTCGCAATGACGGTGAAGGGTAACCCGGAGACGACCGAAATGATTCCGGAGATCCTCCATCCCCCAAGAACAGCGTCCGCAAATCGATTCGAATTGAGAAAAGCACGACCGCGCCCAAAGGGCAAATCGTAGGCGACGGTCTCTTCAAAGTTCAACTTACGATCGAAATCCATCGGCCCATAGTTTCTGCGCCAGTTAATGAAAAACTGGAGGCCCCCATCATCGTCGTTGGTGTAACCGAGGCCCTTGCCCCAGGTGAATGCCGAAGTGAACCATAGTCCATTTGAGTAGCGCTTCGTGAGCTGGACCTGAAGCGACTGATAGTTGGAAGAGAAGCCAAAGAAGTACTGGTTGGTTGCCGCGGTGCGGCCGAAGGCAATATTCTCCGGATCCGAGGCCGCACCTCCGCCGTAGGTGCTGGGCAGATTGATGTTCTGACTGCCCGAGATATCAACACCATGGTTGGCCACGTAGGCGACTTGCAGCGAGAGATTGCCGCGGAAGGCCTGCTGCACCGCCACATTCCAGGACTCGACGTAGGGATTCTTAAAGGTCTTGGGAATGTAGGTGTATACCTGGCTCGTGAGCTGGGCGGTATTGGCTGGAATGATTCCATTGGAAGGAATCGCAACAGGAACGGGTGCCGGGAACCCTGCCTGGAACGTCGCCACGGTCACACCGTCAGCAAGAACGGCAGGCGTGAAAGCGGAGCTACCTGCGGGCTGATAGCTGTTGTTCGCGCGAATCGGATAGTTATACGCATACGTGTTATCCGGGAATGGTGCGTAGCTGATGCCGAACCCGGCGCGAACGACTGTATCCTTCTTCAGGCGGTACGAGACTCCTGTGCGCGGCGCAAAATAGGTGTAGTGGGTCTTCATGCCGAGGCTCGAAGGGTTCCCGCCCAGGCCCGCCAGAACAAGGTTGTTATTGACCGGGTCGTAATTTGAGAATCCGCCAGAGTGCGCGGGCGTGGCCGGTGGATAGAACTCCCAACGAAGCCCAAGATCGACGGTCATCTTGGGTGAAGCCTGCCATTTATCGCCCGCGAAGGCGAAGAACCACCACTGGCGATAGGCCGGGAAGAAAGTGTTGAGGTCGCGACCGACCTGGCTTGGTTGATCGAGAAGGAAGCTGGCAATGTCGTTGGCAATATTCGTCTTGGCGCCCGCTTCTGACGTCTGAACGTCTGAGAACGTGAATGCACCGCGTGGGCTGAAAGTCTGATCTTGAAGCAGGTCGTCGCGCACACGGCGAAGATCGGCGCCAAATTTAAAGGTATGATTGCGGACGATCTTGGTCCAATTGTTGACGAAGTCAATGTTGGCCTCAGCCCTGATCCACGGCTCGGATGCGGAATAGCCCATTAGGGGATTAGTGAAACCACCGTTAATGGTTACCGCAGCTTGTCCGGTCGTGAAGGGCTGTCCTGCAATGTTCACGCCGGGAATACCGATGCTGGTCGCGTCGGTCGTGCCATAGTCGTTGGGTTGCGCCTGATTCCGCAAATGGGCGACACCTAGGCGCGCCTCGGTTAAGAAGGTCGCCGAGAAGACATGATCGTAGTTCACGCCGTAACTGTAGGACTTCTGATTCCCGGTACCTTCAAAACCTCCTCCCTGAGGGCCACCGAGAAATGATCCAAAGGCGGCCTGCTGAAAGGTGACAACACGCTGAAAGCTGTAGCGCCCGCTCAGATGATCCTTCGAAGTGGGTGCGAAATCCATCTTCGTGTCGAAGCTGTCTGTTGTCTTGGTGAATGGAAGGTTCGTGGTGTAGTTGTTTGCGGGGTTCGACAAAGGCTTGGTGTTCAGGGTTCCGTACTTCGCGGCTGCAGCGTTGATGCCCTGCAGGATGGCCAGCGATACGGGGTTGACCCTGGAGAACGGAATCTGATTGTTTGCGAATGGCGTGCGCGGGTGCGCGGCAGTTCCGTCGCCGGTGGATGGATCGTAGATCTGGCCAGTTGTGCCAACCAGCGCGCCACTCAAGTCGATGTTTCCGCTGCTGTTGGCTGTGTAGTACCGCGCGTCCGGTATTGTGAAGGTGCTTGAAACAGCCTCGTGATCGATAGACCGAAGATAGTCTCCGAAAAAGAACAGTTTGTCTTTCAGAATCGGGCCACCGATGCTGCCGCCAAAATAATTGTACGAGAGATGGCCAAGCGGGCCTCCGAAGTAGGAACGGGCGTTGACGGCATTATTCTGGAGGAACTCAAACGCTGAACCATGCAAGGCGTTCGAGCCAGACTTGAGAGTCACGTTGGTCACAGCTCCGGTTGCGCGTCCCAACTCTGCTTCGAAATTGTTCGTCGAAATGTCGACAGACTGGATCGACTCCGCTGGCGGTATCAGTATCTGCAAGAGGCCCGTCCGCTCGTCGTCGTCGATGCCCTCGAGCTGATAGAGGTTCCCTTCCCGAGGCAAACCATTGACTTCTGTTTGCAGGGAATTCTGTGCGTTGAAGAACTGCGAGTGCTGAAACACCGCGGGCGCAGTACCTGGAACCACGTTGAGTAGCGATTGGAAGTTGCGATTGCTGCTCAGTGGCATTTCGACGACATCCACTCCTTCGATTTTGGTGCTGATGTCGGCACGATCGGTCTGCAGCAATGGAGGCGCTGCGGTCACAATAACCGTTTCCATCACATCGCCGGCCTGAAGCAAAAGGTCAACGCGGATGGACGTGTTGCTGAGAAGCTCGATATTCTCGTGCGCTGACTTCTTGAAACCACTTGCTTTGGCCTCCACCGTGTAAATGCCGGGTTGAAGATCGGGGAAGGTGTAGTTGCCGCTATCATTCGTTGCCGACACGTGAATTGCACCGGTTGTTGTTTCCGTGGCCGTGACCTTGGCATTGGTAACGGTCGCGCCGCTTGCGTCAGTCACTGTTCCAAGTAGCGTCCCGTTGACCGCCTGCCCAAAAAGTGGAAGGGAGAAGGTGAGCACGGAAAGGGCGAGCACAAACTTAGAGAGGGGTCTGATGACTCGTCGTGGAATCATTTGAAGTCTCCGAATTCGAATCGAATTTTAGGCCGCGAAGACTATATTGTTCAAAGTGCGAACCAAAACTATATTTGTCAATTTGAGATTGTCAAGCAGAATCTTCAAGTCCAAGGGCCTCATTCACGTCAGTCGTGAAAGCCCATTCGGTAATCTCTGCGGGAGTCGTCGGCAACTCGGCAATTAAGAAGTCATTTCTGGTTTGCCCGTGATCCGAAAGTTGGCGCCAAGTGCTCTCGAGTAGTCGCTTGCGAATCGTGGAGAACGGCGACGCGCACTCCGGTGGCCAGTTTTTTGTCCGCCGAAATCGTTTAATTCTTGGGCCCAAAATGCTCGCCGAAGAAATCCCTAGGCTTCCACTTCGGACGCTGTGGGTCCTGCGCGATGTCATATCCCACCAGGAAATCGATTTGCATGAATTGCACTGCGGCGTCGAAGTTCAGTGGCTGATTCATATCGTCCGACGGAGCGTGGTAGTGGATCGCGATCCATTTGCTCCGTAAACTTCTTCCCGTCTACCGCAGGATCCTTAGCTTCTTCCCCTTCGGAGATGAAAACCGAAGGCACGCCCTGCCGCACAAAAGAATATTGATCGGCGCGAACAAAATAGTGCTGAGCCGGCTCAGGATCGGAAGTCACTTTCAATCCGAGGCGTGCCGCGTTGCGCGCGACCACGGCGTCAAGAGAGCTATCGGGAGCGCCCAGCGCGATGATGTCGTTAAAGGTGTAAAACACGCTCGCGCCATCCATGTTGATATCTGCAATGATTCTCTTGATTGGCACGGTAGGGAAGTGCGCGAAATAATCGGAGCCAAGCAGTCCCTTTTCTTCTGCAGTCGCACCTAAGAACATGATGGAGCGAGCCGGCGGCTGAGCCATTGACTTGAACGCTTTGGCGATGACCAGCAACGCGGCCGTGCCGGAAGCGTCGTCGGCAGCTCCGTTGTAGATGGAATCGCCATTGATGGGCTTGCCGATTCCCAGGTGATCGAGGTGCGCGCTATAGACAACGTATTCCTGGCTGAGCTTAGGATCGGATCCGGGGAGCACAGCAATCACGTTCGGGCTGGAGATCGCTTCGTGACGGCTGACTTCGTGCAGCTTTGCCGTAACCGGCAACGCGAACGACTGGGGCTTGGATACTTCCGCGTCGCGCAGCACATCCGCCCATGATTTTGAAGCGTCTTGAAATAGTTTTTCTGAAGCGGCTACGGAAAGACCAGCTCTCGCGCGAAGCTCGGGATAGGCATCGCCGGGAACACCGTCGGGATCGAGCCAACGCATCGACGGGAAACCAGCGCCAATAACGACCCGCGGCCAGGGCAGACCCTTGTCATCCTTTGGCTTTCGGAGCGCAATGACACCAATTGCTCCGTGATCGCGGGCGTTGCGCAATTTCTCGCGCAGAGCGCTCAAGTGAGCCTGCAATTCCGAGGGGATCGAGGGCGGCGCTCCGCCAAACATGGCGACGATCTTGCCCTTGACATCCACTCCGGCATAGTCATCGTAACTGCCATCGGGCGTCCTCACGCTATAGCCGACGAAAACCACTGGGGCTTCGATCGAGGAATCCGGATAGACCTCGTTGCCGCGCATGAGAAAGTCGTCGCCCCATTTGAGTTGCGTGGTCGATCCGTTCTCAGTGATGCTGACGGCGCACTTCTCCGGNNTTTCAGGCCGATGGCCTCAAACTGTGCAGCGACGTAGCGCGCTGCGATTTCATGACCGCGCGCGCCTGTGCCTCGCCCCTCAAGCAAGTCGTCGGAGAGAAATGCCATGTGAGCGCGAAAGGGTTCCTTCTGCAGTTGTCCCATGGCGGCTTGTGCGTCTGGCGGGATCGGCGAAACGGATTGTGCGAGTGCAAGCGGGCTGTAGAGCAGCAGAATAAACGCAAGAACGACAAAGACTAAGATCGAGAATACAAACGAGTGACGCATGGGACCTCCAGAACCGTAATGGCCCCAGAGTATATTCCCAATTCATCAGGCATCGCCATTCGCGTGGCCTGAAGGTCCCAATCCCGTCAATTTACTCCGCTGATTGATGATCATTGGGTCAGTTGTCGGCCAACCGGAAGTTATCTCACCTGTCCAATGCCAAGAACTATGTACGGGTGAGTCGTCTCTTCTGAGTCTCTTGACCATCGCTCAGCCGAGTCCACCCGTTTCCAAAACGTTCCGAAGCGATTGTGCACCGGCCTTACGACACAGCGCGATCATCTTCTGTGCCCGCACACAGGGTCGCTGCAATCAGCACGGCATGGGTGAGGGCATCATGGGGTAGGACCGTTGCGAGTGGATGAGCATTCCTAATTTCTTCGGCGGTGGGCGGCGTAAGCTCAATGATGTAGTCCTTCCCCATGTCCTCATTTGAACGGACCAAGTTCAGGAATGCCGTCTAGTTCGTCGAGCTTGTGTTCGAAGAAGAGGAGTGTTGGTAAGCCCGCGACAAAATACTCTAGGGCGAGAACCCGTGGCTTACGCTTTTTCTTCCGGTGTTCCCTTCGCTGTGCCGCAAAAGCTCGCCGGAGCAAATCTGTCGCGCCGTTCTTATCAGGGGCAGCAGCCATTCTGAACGATCTCCTTCCACTACACAGTTACACTCGCCACTCCCCGTTCTCTGCCCAAACTCTGCCCAATCGGTCGGAAAAAGATAACACAAGACAGGACAAAACGATTCGCACGCCAGCAGACAGTTTGGCGGGCAACTCACTGAAAGACGCATGTTTACTGGGGTTTTGCGATAAAAGGTGAATGGGTTGGGTCGGGATTAGAAATCCGATGCTCTAT
>PLEA01000121.1 GCA_003136335.1 Acidobacteriaceae bacterium
GCGCGCCTGCTGGAGTGTTTCGCGTGCTCAGCGGCCGCTCAATCCCATGCCAAGCGTTCCCTGCGGCTGGCGGGCGCGGCGGCTGCGCTGCGCCAAAATATTGGCGCTCCGCTCACCCCGGCGGAACAAGTTAAACTCGAAGCCAGTCTGGACCCAGCTCGGCATGCAATCACCAACACGGCAGGCGCGGTGGCCTGGTCAGAAGGTTGGGCTTTGCCGGTCGAAGAAGCTATTGAGGAGGTGCTGATGCCTGAGGCGGCATCTTCCTCGGGTTAGCGCACGAGCCCCGGAACGGGCTGATGCTGATGACGAAAGAAATCCGGATGACGCGTGGAGGTTCAGCGTCCACTTACTCTGCGGTTGCCGGGTCGATGAGGCGGCGTACGGCGGAGACCCGATTGGCAGGAAGGCCTACGCGCTTGGCATGTTCTTGGATGGTGGCCTCGTCCGGGGCGAGGTAGACGCAGTACACCTTGTCGCCAGTGACGTAGCTATGGAGCCACTGGATNNGCTCCCGGGATTTCGCGTTCGATGACGAATTTCGGCATGGGGCATCTCCCTGGATGTGGACCGATGCTAACATGCAGACGGAGCGGCTTCAAGACGGCCTGGCCGAAGCTGTCCCGGTTCGCGAAATGCCAAGAATACAAGGAACGAGGTTGCTATGGATATTCGATCCCTTCAGAAGCCGCTGAAAGACCAATACCGCAATGACCCAAATGCCTCGCAAATCACAATCCGGGCGAAAGGTGGACAGACGGATGTTCCGGTGGCATGCTCGGTCGATATCGGACATGCTATGTACCATGCCGAGGCCCACAAGGGAGTCGGAGGCGGCGGTGCCGGCGCCTGTTCCGGGGACCTTTTGCTTGGGGCTCTGGCGGCTTGCGCGCAGATCACCTGTCAGATGGTGGCTGCCGCTATGGGCATACCGACCGAACGCATTGAGGTCACGGTGGAGGGAGACTTGGATCTCCGAGGTACCCTCGGTATATCAAAAGACGTGCCCGTCGGCTTTGAGAGCATTCATCTTCATTTTGATGTTGTTGCGCCTAAGGCAACACCGGAACAACTGCGCGGATTGCGAGAGAAAACAGAGCAGTATTGCGTGGTGATGCAGACCTTAGTGCGGCCACCGAGTCTGCAGACCAAGTGGGTTGGTCACGATTGAACAAGCGGCCGCGATAAGTCTTCACATGTCTGTACGAACGATAGTTGTCGTAGTCAATGCCCGCACCCAAAGCAAAGCCCTTCATAAGAGTCTGCTGACAGCAACAGACGTTGCGTCGTTGGCGGTATTCGTAGAAGCGATTGACAGCGACGCGGCAAACTTCTATCGAAAATATGGTTTCATCGAACTGCCGCAAGACAAGCTCAAGCTCTTACTTCCGATGAAGACGATTGCAAAATCGTTTTCAGTCTGAGCTTCATAGCTTGATCTCAGCGGAGTGGGTAATATCGGGGCAGATCTCCTCGAAGACTTCTGGCCCGCGTCGTCAAGAGTCTGTTCCGGGCGTAACTTCCGCTTAGCCCGTCGCTCGGGAGTAATCATGGGCTGCGATTCCACAAGGCACGCGGTTCAGCGGACAAGCGCCCGCGCGCTCTTCGGAATGCAGAGTATCAGCAGCCCTCCAGCAAGGGCGGAGACCATCATTAGGGCCAGGCCGTACGAAAATGATCCCGTTTGCGTGTTCAGGTAACCGAACAGATGAGGGCCGGCAAAGCCTGCTGCGCTGGCCACAGCGTTGACCATGCCCACTGCGGCCGCTGCGGCCGACTGACTCAGGATCTCGGTCGGGATTGCCCAGAACGTCGGGAGATAGGCAAAGGCCATACACGCCATGGTGAACCATACGATTGAGAGTGGAATGGAGCGGGGGGGACTGATGAGGCCGAGCAATCCGGTTGCAGCGATAAACATCGGGACCGCGGAGTGCCAGCGCCTTTCACAGTTCCTATCGGAGTGCCAACCATTGACCTGCATCGCGATGAAGGTTGCCAGGTAAGGCACAGCACCGAGCAAACCGACCCGCACGTCCGAAAATCCTGACTGACGTTTCAGCATGGTCGGGAACCAGAAAGCAAAGCTGTAAAACACAAAATAATTGAGGAAGGCTAGCCCGGCCAGCAGCAGGATTGTGCGGGACTTGAGCGCTTGCCACACCGTGATCGCTTTTGCGCTGATATGCTTTTCTTGGTGCAGCTCTTGTGCGATCCATTGCTGTTGCTTGGGAGCGAGCCAGGTCGCTTCGCCAGGCCAATCCGTCAAAAGGAAGAACGCCACCGCGCCTAGCAGTATGGCCGGCATTCCCTCCAGGATGAACAGCCAGCGCCAGCCTTCGACGGCGAACCATTTGTGGCCGAGAATCCAGCCCGCGATTGGCGAGCCAATGACGAACGACATTGGAATTGCCGCCATGAAGTTGCTCGTCGCCTTCGCGCGGTCCTCGCGCTTGAACCAGTGGCTCAGATAGACGATCACGCCTGGGAAAAAACCGGCCTCCGCCGCGCCTAATACGAATCGCGCAAAATAAAGCTGCTTTGGGGTGTGCACCAGTGCTGTCAGCGCCGTCAGCGATCCCCATGCAATCATGGTCGCGGAAATCATCCGTCGCGCGCTCCAGTGCTCGACCAGCAGGGCGCCGGGAATCTGCAAAGCCACATAACTGATGAAGAAGATGCCCATTCCCATGCCCAGCACGCGGTCGCTGAACCCCAAGTCGTGAGACATGCCGAGCGCGGCATAGGCCACGCTAGTGCGGTCAAGATAATTAGCGATGTAAAGGATGAAAAGAAATGGAAGCAACCGCATGGCAATGCGGTGCCGTGCCCGGTCCGCAAACTCAACCGTAGCGGGCGCTACCGCACGTGAAGGAACTACCGCCACTCAGGTGTCTCCGGCGGAGCAAGTTTGGACGGGCGGAGTATACCGGAATCGCCACTATTAGTGAATTGATACTGACATGCGGGGACATGCGGTAGTGGGTCAGCATGACCCACTACCTGACATGCTCACCTGTCAAGCAGTCCGCAAAAGGGCCGGATTAGGGTTTGAGCCCCCTTCACGCCGCCAAATGAAGCCGTTCATGGAGAACGCACCCGCTCACCAGAAACATCAACCCTTGCTCATTGGCAACGCGTGCGCCCTCATCCATGGTATGCAAGCTGTCCAGAAGACCTTCGATTTTTCTCTGATCGAAGTACGGAATCGAGGAAGGAACCGGCCCGCGCGGAAGGTGCCTTGCACGAACGGAAGGAATCACTCCTGGAGGGTCGGCAAACCTTACCTTACTGGATTACGGAAGGTTAGCCCGTCACTCGGGAATAAAGTGGACTTCCAGTGTGGAAATCATTTGAGTCAAGAAGAACGAGATTACGGCATCCCTATTCGGGAACGACCCCGGACAATGTGGTTTTGTCGTCGCTTGAGAATCTGG
>PLEA01000258.1 GCA_003136335.1 Acidobacteriaceae bacterium
TGCGCCACTCACGCATTCAAACGACGCTGGATATCTACACCCAGGGCGACGGTGATGAAACACGGGCCGCGCAAGGCGCATTCCTGAAAGAATTGGGGATGGCCTCGGAGATGATCCAGTGAGAACTGGATTGTGGGTTGAGTTGTGGGTTGGNNTACCGCTGAGTTAAGCGCCCACTTTGATGCGGTAAGTTCATCATTATACACGAGTTCCCGAACCACTCCGCGTTCACTGAATCGTCTTTGGCTCCCGCATTGGCACCCGCATTTCCTCAGGAATTAGGTGTTGAAGCACTTTTTCCTGCGCAGCACGTTTCGCGTTGCGCCGAGAATGCGAGTAGTAGAGGGTCATGTCCATCTTGGCATGGCGCATGATCGCCTGAACCAGAGCGGGATTTTCCTGCGCGTCCATAAGGAACGTCGCCAGTGAATGCCGCCCGAGGTTGTGGAAGCCGAAACGCTTCACAATTTCACCGTCGCGGTCGTAGGTGACACCGTTCTCGACCCTGATGACGCCCGCAGCTATCGCAGCAGGGCGGATATAGTCTTCCACCAGTTGCGATGGGCTGCGGGGCTGCTCGCCATTCAGCTTTTCGGAGGGGAAAACGAAGTCGTCGTCTTCCGCATACGTCGTTTTTTGCCTCCAAGCCGCAAGAGCGTCGAGCAGCAGTTGAGGAGCTTCCCTCCGTGATCGGGACAGCTTGGTTTTGGCACCCTCCTGCATGTTGAAATGGACGAACGTTTCCCGAATGGCGATCAAGCCGCGATCCCATAAGATGTTCCGCCATCTCAGCCCGAGTGCCTCGCTTATCCGTAACCCGCAAGTCGCGACAAGCAGCGCAAGCTCATATTCGGGTTGTCTCAATGCCGACAGCACCTTGAACGTGTCCTCGATTTCAAGAGCAAGAGCTTCATAGCCCGTCACCTGCGAGAACTCCCGTCCCTTCACGTAACGGCACGGGTTGAACTGCTCCCCACGAGGGACCAGTCCTTCGCACTGCCCCCACGAGTACACTCCCGACATGACGCTCTTATAATTCCCACGTGTGGACGATTCGACATCGAACCCCACAAACCACGCCTTCAGTTTCCGAGGATCGATATTGATCGCTTCCGTGTCCGCCCATTTGGTGATGAGCAGATTCTTCACGACTTGCTCGTGATGTTTCTTCGTTGATTGCTTGTTGAACGGGTAGTTGGCGAGGTATTTCTCGGCAAGTTCCCCAAATGTGATGAGATCGGGATCGGATTTGGCTACCAGCTTGTCGAGACCAAGTTCTCCAACTTTAAGCCATCCCTCCTGATCGGTCATAGAAGCAAGCCCGATAACGCTGGTACGTTCCTTACCGTTCGCGTTATACCAGCAGTACACGAGTTTCCCCTTTTTTCTGCGAAACCATCCCTCAGCCATTGGTTTTTCCCCTTTGGCTACGGGAACCGCCGATGGGCATTGTACGGCGATATGAATCAGCGGCCAAGCCGTCCTTCTCGCTGGCAGGTGGTTCGCCGGAAGCAATTGCGGCTTCGACCTCGCTGATCTTGTAACGCCAGACTTTCCTGCTCGTCCCGATCCCCAGAGGATGTCCCGGTATCACACCTCGGCGGGTCATCTCCAAGACTTGACGCCGCGTCACACTCAAGTGCTCTGCCAGCGCATTTGCATCGACGAAGTGCTCTAGCTTCGTATGACGGACGGCTGCGTTGTCACCGGAATCAGACCGGGATGGTTGGTTTGGGCGAAGCGAATTGTGGTGGAACTCAGTTGGGGACACGGGCGCACCTTGGCAAAAGAAATCACCAAGAACGCACCCCCGAACATTTTACGTCTTAAATCCGGCTCTTACGATTTTGGGAATCGCACGCCGCTAACGCCTGACCCCGGTATTTGGCTCTCTTCTGGTCGGCGTTTTCGCAAGGTGCGAGCCTACGTAGCGGCTGCCGATGCCTGCTCGGCTGGCTGCTTTGCCGGAGCCAGTGCGACGAGCACAACACCGACGATTGCGAACACAACCACTCCCGCGAGTTCTCGGCGCTCGATCACATTCCGGTATTCCTGCGCAGCCATTACCCCAGCATGCGCAAGATTTGCCCATCCGCCGAAGGCGATCAGACTGCGGTTCGCCGCTGGGTCACGCACCGCCAGCAGCAAGAAAATTCCGAGTGTGACATAGATGCTCATTATCATGGGCACCGCAGGCTCTCGCGAGAAAAACATTGTCAGCGGAACAACTCCCGCCGTAAACAACAATCCCACCACCACCAACACGATCTTCAGTGCCCGTTCTCGACGCATGGTGCCTCCTATGTTTCCGCTGCTATTCTGCTAGTTCGCTTTCCTCTGGCGCATCGGTTGGGCTTGCGAACTCAAATCGGTAGCCATCGGGATCGGTGAGCGGCACTACCCAAAGACGATTGCCAACGAATGGGCGTTTCCGCGTCTGAATTCCACGCGATTTGAACTCGCGATAGAGCGCCAGCGCATCTTCGCACATGAAAGAGACCGATGCTCCAGTGCCCAGCGTCTCCTTCGGTTGGTGCTCCNNCCAAGCCCGTCAACATAGAACCGCAGCGAGGCTTCCATGTTGGTCACGCCGAAAAAGGGCACCGCCTGCTTGACGTTAACGCTCGTAGTGGATGCGACGGTCATGCTTCCTCTCCCCAACGTCAACGCCTATCGTAGCAATATAAGGTCTGTCGCTCTCGGATTGCTCGGAAGCCAGCCAGAATCAAACAGCCTTGCGGCGGTTGCGAGATGACGAACGACCTGCGTCAGACGCGGTCACAAACTTGTGAGCCATGCCGAGCAAGTCCCTCAGGACATCGGGTGTAACGCGGGAAAGGCGAACCAGCACGGCGCTGTAGTTGAGATAATGGTCGGTCACGTAGTAAACATCGGGAGCCGCTGCAAGCAGTTCGGCGCGGTCGTCGAAACCGACGCGAACGGCAAGCGAACGCGGCTCAGCCGAACGATGAGCAGGCACGCATGCCAGCAGTTTTCCACGAATCTTGAGCGCGGGTGACCCATAGGCAGTGCTCGCCTCCACGCCGGGCAAAGCCAAGCCGATCTTCCGTACAGCGTCGAAGTCAATTGTGCTCCCGTGTTTCTTCGGGGTTTTGACCTGCTTCGGCGATCTTCCAGCCGCTTTTGTCCCGGACTTCGACGTTCGTGCGCCCGGAATTTTGCCGATCCGAGGGTCTCCAGCCAGCACAAGCTCGCANNAGTGCCGCTGATTCAAAGTCAGGCGCATCGACTGGTAGGACTTGCCAGCCCGTTACCTGTTTACCCAATACTTGAATCGACCGCATGTTTGGGAACTCGCGCCGCAAGCTCTGGTGGTGTCCTTGAGTAGTGGCGAGCCATACGCCGTT
>PLEA01000291.1 GCA_003136335.1 Acidobacteriaceae bacterium
GCGGCCGTAAAACTACTCTGTACGCAGCGGCGCTGGAGAAACCGGCGTTTGACTTCTTCCACATAGCGTCGTGATTCGTCGCTGGCAGCGGAATCGTACTCGCGCTGATAAGGCCAGAAGCGATCCCTGATCTCGATGACTCCGTCTGCTCTCAGGGTGCAGACACCCTGCCGCTCTAGTTCTTCGAGGGCAAGATGCATGTCGCTTTCCTTTCTACCCAGCGCTCTAGCCAACTCTGCCGGTGTAGCCGACAGAGCGCCTCGGCCCCGCTCGGCGTGTAAGCAAAGCCAGACAAACAGTTTGAAAGTTGCGTCGGAAAGCAGCTCGAGGGCGCAGCGAACTTCCCGTCCGGCGGCAAACCAGCCGGTCGGCTGCTTCAGTTGGAAACGAGTTCCTCCACTCATTGGCCATCCTCCTGTTCGGGCTTGCGACCGAGGTTCTTGCGAATGGACTCGCCCTTGAGTTCTATGCGATAGGCGTTGTGCAGCAACCGGTCGAGGATGCTGTCGGCAATGGTGGGATCGCCGATCTGTTCGTGCCAATGGGCCACCGGCATCTGTGAGGTCAGAATCATGGAGCGGTGCTGATAGCGATCGTCACAGACCTCGAGAAAGTCGCGGCGCTCACTGTCCTTCAGGGGCGCCATGGCAAAGTCATCGAGCAACAGCACATCGATCTGCGCCAGCCGGAGCAGCATCCGGCCCATGCTGCCATCCGCCTGGGCTACGGCCAGTTCCCGAAATAACTCGCTGGTTTTCTTATGCAGAACCGAGAATCCCTCCCGGCATGCTTTCTGCGCCAAGGCACACGCCAGCCAGCTTTTGCCGATACCCGTGGGACCGGTGAACACCAGATTGAGTTTCTGGCGCACCCATTCGCTGCTGGCAAGCGTACGCAAGAGCCTGCGATCCAGTTGGCGGGGATGTTGGTAGTTGACATCCTCGATCACGGCGCGTTGTTTCAACTTGGCACAGCGCAGACGGCGCCCCAGGGCCCGATTCTCTTTCCACAACCATTGTTGATCGACCAACAGGGCAAAACGTTCTTCGAAACTGAGTTGGTGCGACTCGGTGGTTTCCAGTTGAGCGCGGAAGGCATCGGCCATCCCGTGCATTTTCATGGTGTGTAGTTTCTCGATCGTGGGTTGATTCAACATGTTCGTTGCCTCCTAAATTGGTTTTTATTGCACGAGCTTGGTGGGGGACTGGTAGTAGTAACCGCCGCGGAGATTTTCATGCTGTGGGCTGGTGCGTTCCGGTTCCTGCGCCAGGGTCGGTTGTCCGTCCAGGCCTCGTTTCAGGATCGACTTCAGGCTGGGATAGGAACAGGCCTGTCCTGCGAGGGCGCGTCGGCATGCCGCTTCCAGCCGAGGGTTGGAATAGGTCTTGGCCAGCCGGAGAATGCCCAGACAGGCGCGATAACCCATCTCCGGATGCGGTTTGTTGTTCAGGATCGTGCGAATGACTTGGGCCGTGGCCTCGCCCACGCTCTCTCCCCAATGAATCAACCGTGAGGGGGTCCACTCCAGATGAGCCTGATGGCTCTTGGGCATGTGCTCGTGCACTGTACTGTGGTGATAGGCAGTGAAGTTGCGCACGTGCGACGCCACGCGTTTTCCACGATGGAAGATCTCCACGGTGCGGGCGGTGAAACGGGCTTCCAGCTGTTCGCCGACCAGCGCATAGGGAACGCTGTAATAGTGGCGATCGACCTCGATGTGGTAGTCGATGTTCACCCGCACCGTCTTCCACTCGGCCATGACATAGCGCTCGGCCGGAAGCGGCTGCAACGCGGGTCGATCCAGGGCGGCATAGAGCGAGGCCCGACTCCCTTCCCGCTTGCGGAAAGGACGCTGATTCATGCCCTCCAGGAGTTTCGCGATGGCTTGGTTGAGATCGGCGAGAGAGAAGAACTTATCGTGGCGCAGTACGGCAATGAGCCAGCGTTCTGACAGGAGCACAGCAGCTTCCACTTTCGCTTTATCGCGAGGCTTATAGGGACGCGCCGGCATAATGGCAACGCCGTAAAACTGCGCCATCTCCAGGTAGGTGCGATTCAGGTCGGGCTCATAGCGGCAGGCACGAGTGACGCCGGTGCGGGGATTGTCGGGGACGATTAACTTACTGGTGCCTTGGAAGAACTCGAAGGCCAGGACGTGACACTCGATCCAGTTGGAAAGGTCTTGGCTGAGTGTGGCTCGCGCAAAGGCGTAGGAACTGGCGCCTAGTACAGCTACGAACAGCGAGGCCGGTTGGGCCACACCCGTTTCGCGATCGTAAATCGGAATGCTGGCACCGGCCCAATCGACAAACATCTTCTCGCCAGCACGGTGCTCCTGGCGTAGAACCACGTCCTGCTTCCGGTGCCATCGCCGGTACAACTCGCAGAAGCGACTGTAGCGATATCCCTCGGGCTGGCTCTGGCGATACTCTTCCCAGAGCAGTTGCAACGTCACATACTTGTTGCTTTGCAGTTGGTGATGGATGGCGCCGAAGTCGACGGGCCCCCGAACCGATGGACTGCCACCCGACGGTGCCGCGGGGAAAAGCAATTCATTCAGTCGGCGATCGTCCCAATCCTCGGGGAGAGGCCAACTCAGACCCGCCGCCGAAGCCCGTTCTAGATAACGATGAACGCTGGCTTGGCCGATGGAACAACTACGGGCGATCTCGTTCTGCAGCAGCCCAAGATCGTACCGCAAACGCAACACTTCTTTGATTTTTCGCATGGACAGAGCCTTCTGGGACATTCGGTTTCTCCTCTAGCCAGAGGAGAAATCCCCATTGGTTGTCCAGCACCGCTTTCCGCTCCTACTCAGAAAGCTCGATCCAGAAACGTCAATATCAATCCCGGTTCCAACCCGCCTCTTTCATCGCGGTTCGGATTATTCACATCCCCGGAATCTCTATTCACATGCCCGGAATCCTTATTCACATCCTCCTGGAATCTTTATTCACATCGCCCCGGAATCAGTATTCACATGCCCCGGAATACG
>PLEA01000002.1 GCA_003136335.1 Acidobacteriaceae bacterium
CTCGTCGAGCGTGCGCGGGCGCATGCGGTCGGCCAGCGGCCGGGGAGCATCGTCTGCGCTGCCTGCATTCGGGATGGGCTGGAAGAGACTCACGGAAATCTTTCACGCACAGGCGCAGGTGTCAGCTTAACTCATAGAGGGATCGAGGGCGACCAGCGAGCCGCAGACAAAGAAGCAGTTGCCTCTTTACCGCGCTCTTTCGGAGGCGTCATTCCGAACCCCGGCGCAGTTCAGCCGGGGGAGGGATCTCGCGAGGAGCTTCCGGGTGCGCGGGGTCTGCACGCGAGATCCTTCCCTAGGCCTGAAAACTGGCTCCGGTCAGGATGACTCCCATTGGAAAGGACACCGGCCAAATTCAAACTGTGCCCCGCCGTAAGTCGTTGAGCCTTCGTGCAAGTGATTGAAAAGTCGTAGGGCGGCCCTGCGACGCCGCAGGATGCGCAAACTCTCTGCAGACGATGCTTTGCCTGTCCCGGGCTGCGATCGTCGTCGCGAGGGCCGTTTCCGGCCCCGGGGAAGGGCATTCTGGGAGACGATTCGGAACACCGAAGGCGTATTCTGGAGCTCGACTTATGGAATCAACACAATAACGTAATGCGTTATCGTACGTACAACACGCCTATGGCGCTACTTCCTTCGCCGTATCCACAAACTGCAGTTCCGGGGCTGCCGGCAGGGCGCCAATCTCCGCCGCGTAACGATAGAACAACCGCAAGCCCTCCAGGCACCCAGCGTCGAGTTGGTAGTGAATATTCTGCGTCAGATAGCTCCGCACATCGGCTTCGGTTATATCCAGCCGCGGCGCCCATTCGCGAGCAATCTGATTGAGGCTGGAAGGTTCCAGCCCGTGATCGCGCGATTGCTGAAACACCGTCGATAAATCCGGCGATGGGCCAGCTTCCCGCAAAGCATCACCGCGCACTGCCCAAAAAGCGAAGACAAAAAGCTTGCTGGTATGCCGAATCCATTCTTCCGCCAGGTCGAGCGTGTGGTAGCGTGCGCGGTCAATCTTCAGCGCCGGATCGCCGATGAGCAAGCCTGCATCGTGCTCGGCCAGCATCTGGTCGATGTCAGGCGCCATCGCGCCGAATGTCCTTCCCCCGCCCAGCCACTTTTCGAACAGGATTTTCGTCAGCGCCACCGAGGTCATGGAAGAAGTATCCAGCGCGACGGTACGAACTTGCTCGATCGGAACTTTGCTGACCAGCAGAATCGAGCGCACGGCCCGCCGCGAAGCAATCGCGACTTCAGGCAGTATCTGTAATCCAGGAATCTCGGCATAGGCCGCAGCAGGAATGATGCCGATATCGGCGGTCCCTTCGGCAAGAGAACGGGCACAAGCCGAAGGCAATGTGTACGAAATATCGAATTCGCGGCCTGCCTCGCCGTGCTCGAAATCCCACATCAGCGGGGCGGTATTAAGGTAGGAAATGGCGGAAATGCGTAAACGTCTCATCTTTCCACAATTTTAACAAACCAGTGTGACGCATGACCTTGACACCGCCGTTCGCTGGTAATTACAGTCCGCTCGGAGTTCCCTTTGTCCATCGCCGCGGTATCCCCGGCCACGACTCATCTTTTGGAGTGGCTAGCCATTTCGCTGACCCCTGGCCTCGGGCCCACAAGAGCGCGCAAGCTGATCGAACATTTCGGGTCTGCCGAGGCCGTTTTCCGCGCTTCATTAACTGAACTTGAGAGTACCGGCATTCAAGTTGTTTCCGCCCAATCGTTGGCCACGGGAAAATCCGCGGAGCTGGCGCGAGAGGAGATTGCGCGCGCCGCTGCTGCGGACGTGACCATGGTCTCGACGGACGATCCGTCATATCCGCTGCGGCTAAAAGAAATCTACGATCCGCCACTCGTTCTCCGCGTGCGCGGCAATCCCGAAGTGCTGACCAAGCCGGGCATCGCCATGGTGGGAACGCGCCATCCCACGCCGTATGGTTCCGGCATGGCCGAGCGGCTGGCTTGCGATCTGGCCGCGCAGGGATTAGTCATCATTAGTGGCATGGCGCGCGGCATCGATACCGCCAGCCATCGCGGTGCGATCTCCGCCAAAGGCAAGACCATCGCGGTGTTTGGCACAGGCGTGGATGTGATTTATCCCAAGGAAAATTCGCGTCTATCGGAGCAGATCCTTGCTCTGGGCGGGGCGCTGATCTCGGAATTTCCTCTGGGAACCTTTGCCGCGCCGCAAAACTTTCCCATCCGCAACCGGATTCTCAGCGGAATGTCGTGCGGTGTGCTGGTGGTGGAAGCCGCGGAATATTCCGGCACGCGCATCACCGCTCGTTGCGCGCTGGAGCAGAATCGCGACGTGTTTGCCGTGCCCGGCAACGTCACCAACAAGAATTCCTGGGGTCCGAACACGCTTATTAAACAGGGCGCCAAGCTGGTTGCGACCTGGGAAGACGTGTGGGAAGATCTCCCGGCAGAAGTACGACTTGCGCTGACTCCGTCCGCCTCGCCTGAATCCGCAGGCGCCTCCTCCGCATCTCTATTCCCAGACGAAGGGCTCCCTCCTCACGAAAGGCGACTCCTCGGCTTGCTGAAAGCTGACGAGACCACGCACATCGACGAAATCGTCGAGCGCCTGGAAAACGAAATGTCATCCTCGGAAATCTTTGCCGCGCTGTTTGAGCTGGAATTGGGCGGCAAGGTCAGGCAGATGCCGGGGAAGAATTTTGTGAAAAGCTTCTAAAAGCTATCAGCTATCAGCTATCAGCCGTCAGCTTTCAGTTTGCTCGCCGTGAAGGAGGCTTTCGTGCAGGACTCTAGAAATCTTAAGGTTTGGGAAAAGGCGCACGTGCTGACTCTCGACGTCTATAAAGTCAGCAAATCCCTTCCGCGGGAGGAAATGTACGGTTTGACAAGCCAGATGCGGAGAGCGTCGGTCTCGATCGGCGCCAACATCGCTGAGGGGTATGTAGAAGGGGCGACGTGGACTTTGTTCGATTCCTGCAGATCGCCGTGGGTTCGGCCAGCGAATTGGAGTATCACTTGCTCCTTGCGCGCGGCCTGGAGCTACTGGAAACCTCGGATTATCAGCGCCTTTCGGATGAGGCTGTAGAGGTCAAACGGATGCTCGCATCGCTGATGCAAAGGCTGAGAGCTAACAGCTGATAGCTGACAGCTTCCGCTCCAGTAACTTGTTGCCGCCGTCCCATTCGTGCTAGCTTCGGAAAACGGATTCCAGGGAGATTGAGGATACCTTGTTAAAAGGTTTAGTCATTGTCGAGTCGCCGGCCAAGGCGAAGACCATCCAGAAATATCTGGGGAAGGGCTTCACGGTTGAGGCTTCGCTCGGCCACGTGAAGGATCTGCCCAAGAGCACTCTGGGTGTGGACATCAAGAACGACTTCGAGACGGATTACGTCGTCATCCCCGGCAAAGAGAAAGTTGTAGCCCGGCTGAAAAAACTGGCGGCCTCGGCGGACGCGATCTATCTGGCGCCTGACCCGGACCGCGAGGGCGAGGCGATTGCCGCACATCTGGCGTTCGAACTCGACGGGAACGGCAAAAAGAAAAAAGCTAAGAAAGCGAAGAAAGGCGAGCCGGCAGCTCCGCCGCGCATTCAGCGCGTTACCTTCAACGAAATTACCAAGCGCGCGGTGCAGGCCGCGTTTGAACATCCGCGGGCGATCGATCAGAATCTGGTGGACGCACAGCAGGCCCGACGCGTGCTCGACCGGCTCGTGGGATATCAGGTCTCTCCGTTGCTATGGGACAAAGTTCGCCGTGGTCTTTCTGCGGGACGGGTGCAGACGGTTGCGCTGCGTTTGATTGTCGAACGCGAACGCGAAATCAAGGCGTTCGAGAAAAAAGAATATTGGACGATTGACGCGCACCTCGCAGCCAGCAAGCCGCCGGCGTTCGACGCGCGGTTTGTGGGTAAGGGCGAAGAGAAAGTTGAGGTCACGAACGGCGAAGACGCGGAAAAGATTCGCGCCGCGCTGGAAAAGGCCGACTGGGTAGTGCGCTCCGTCGACAAGAAAGAGCGCCGCCGCAACGCCGCACCTCCTTTCACGACCAGCAAGCTGCAACAGGATTCTTCGCGCAAGCTGCGTTTCAGCGTGAAGCGCTCCATGATGATCGCGCAGCGCTTATACGAAGGCGTGGAACTCGGCAGCGACGAAGGACTGGTCGGTCTGATCACCTACATGCGTACCGATTCGACCCGGGTGGCGCCCGAGGCGATCCAGGAAGTGCGCGAATACGTCGGCAAGGAATATGGTCCAACCTACCTGCCCGAGACGCCCAACACTTTTAAAGAGAAGAAGGACTCGCAGGGCGCTCACGAGGCGATCCGCCCGACTTCAGCGATGCGACATCCCGACCAGCTCAAGCATTATTTAAAGGAAGATGAGTTCAAGGTTTACAAGCTGATCTGGCAGCGCTTTGTCGCGTCGCAGATCAATCCCGCGGTCTTCGACCAGACCACGGTTGACATCGACGCCAAAAATGGCAATGAAGTTTTCTGGTTCCGTGTGACCGGATCGGTGCTCAAGTTCGACGGATTTCTCCGAGTCTATGAAGAGTCGAAGGAAGGCAAGGACGAAGAAGACGAGGAACTGAAACACAAGCTGCCCGCGCTCGAAGCCGGACAGAAACTTACGCTCAAAGAATTGAAGCCGGAGCAGCATTTCACCGAGCCGCCNNCGCGAGGGCGAGGCGATCTCCTGGCACGTGCTCGAAGTGCTCAAGCAAAAGAAGGCGCTCCACGGCCAAGTGGTCGAGCGGGTGGTATTTAACGCCATCACCAAGCAAGCGGTGACCGAAGCGATGGCGCATCCGCGCCGCATCGACCAGGCGCTGGTCGACGCCTATCTGGCGCGCCGGGCGCTCGATTACCTGGTCGGCTTCACCCTTTCGCCGGTGCTGTGGCGCAAGCTTCCCGGCGCGCGCTCGGCCGGACGCGTGCAATCGGTGGCGCTGCGGCTCGTTTGCGACCGCGAGCTGGAAATCGAAAAATTCGTCCGCAAGGAATATTGGTCGCTCATCGCGACGCTGGCGACGCCGCGCAATGACACATTCGAAGCCCGCCTCGTCGGCGCCGACGGCAAAAAGCTCCAGCGGCTCGACATCGGCTCCGGCCCCGAGGCGGAAGTTTTCAAGCAGGCCCTGGAAACGGCGGCCTTCACCGTCGCCGCGGTCGAGGCCAAGCCGGTCAAGCGGCACCCGCAACCGCCCTTCACCACTTCGACGCTGCAGCAAGAGGCAAGCCGCAAGTTCGGCTTTGCTCCCGCCCACACCATGCGCGTGGCGCAGCGGCTCTATGAAGGCATCGATATCGGCGGCGAGGCGGTCGGCCTCATCACCTATATGCGCACCGACGGCGTGCAGATCGCCGGCGAAGCGATCGGCGCCGTCCGCCGCGTGATCGAAACTGATTACGGCGCGAACTATGTGCCGCCGGCGCCGCGGCGTTACGAGACCAAGGCGAAGAACGCGCAGGAAGCCCATGAAGCCATCCGCCCGACCGATCTCGCCTGCCGGCCGAGCGAAACCAAAAGCTTCCTCGATGCGGACCAGGCCAGGCTCTACGAGCTGATCTGGCTGCGCACGGTCGCCAGCCAAATGGAGTCGGCCGAGCTTGAACGCACCACGGCCGACATCACGGCGAATGTTGGGAGCCGGCAACTCGAACTGCGCGCCACCGGAACGGTGGTGAAGTTCGACGGCTTCCTCACCCTCTATCAGGAAGGCCAGGACGAAGCCCCGGACGACGAAGAGGCGCGCCGGTTGCCGCCGATGAGCGCCGGCGAAGCCCTCGCCAAGCGCGCGATCGCCGCCGACCAGCATTTCACCGAGCCGCCGCCGCGCTACAACGAGGCGTCGCTGGTGAAAGAACTTGAAGAACGCGGCATCGGCCGCCCGTCAACCTACGCTGCGATTCTGTCGACCATTCAGGAGCGGCAGTACGTGCAGAAGGTGGGCGGGAAATTCTCTCCGACTGAGATTGGGCTGGTGGTTACCGACCTGCTGGTCGAGAATTTCCGCGATATTTTCGACGTGCAATATACGGCGCGTCTGGAAGAAGAACTTGATGAAATCGAAGAGGGCAAAGAGACGTGGACGGACACCCTCGCCGAGTTCTACAAGAAATTCCAGAAAGATCTTAAATATGCCGAAAAGCATATGGAAAACATCAAGCGGATGGAGAAGCCCACAGACGAGAAGTGCGAACGCTGTGGAGCGCCGCTGGTGATCAAATGGGGCAAGCACGGCTCGTTTTATGCCTGCAGTACTTACGATAAGGAAGATCCGAACACCTGCACCTTCACCAAAGAAAATCCGATTAACCTGCCAGATCTAGATTCGGCCGACGTGCAGGAGACTACGCAGGAAGAGTACTGCGAAAACTGCGGGCGAGTGATGGTGCTGAAGCGCGGCCGCTTCGGCCAGTTCATGGCGTGCACAGGCTATCCGGATTGCAAGACCACGCGGCGTTTGGACCAGGGCAAGAAGGTTCCGGACATTCCGCTCGACGAGCTCTGCCCCAAGTGCGGACGCAACATGATGATCCGCCACGGGCGTTACGGCGAGTTCACCACCTGCAGCGGCTATCCCGAGTGCAAGTACGTGAAGCAGAACTTCATCGGGGTCAAGTGTCCCGAGTGCAAAGACGGGGAACTGGTGGAGAAGCGCGCCCGCAAGGGGAACACTTTTTACGGGTGCGGCAATTATCCCAACTGCAAGTTCACCTCGGCGCACAAGCCGATTCCGGAGAAGTGTCCGAGTTGCGGCAGCGAATATCTGGTCGAGAAATTTCTGAAGGCTGGGCCGGTGATCGCGTGTCCGAACAAAGAATGCGACTACGAGCGGCCCAATCCGGCGGCGGAAGCGGCCGCGACCACGGCGTAAAACTCGATTGGGTAATTTGGTAATCTGGTAATTGAGTAATTTTTAAAGCGAAAGTGTGTCAGCAGTGCTCTGGCCTGATGAATCGCTCAAGCCCAATACCCAAATTACCAAATTACCCAATTGACAATTACCAAATCTAGCGTTGAGGTGCTGTTATGGCGAAAAAACCGACTACCGCTGATGCGCACTTGATTCTCCAGCTCTACGATCTGCGCCGCGAACCCGAAATGCGAAAGGCGCGCAGTTGGTGGCTCGGCGAATTCTGGCCGCAGAATGCCGACGACTTCGTGAAAGTTGCCGGGTCCATGGGCTCGCCGGAAAACAATTGGCTTCGCCAAGTTGGTAGCTACTGGAGCATGGCGGCGACCTTCGTGCTAAAGGGCGCCCTGAGCGAAGATCTATTCATCCAACCTGCAGTGAGCGGCGAAATGTATTTCCTATTGGCGAAGGTTCATCCATTTCTCAAAGAACTCCGAGAAAAGATGGATGACCCGCAACTCTTCGGAAATATCGAGAAAGTCATCACCAAGTCCAAGTTCGGCCGGGAAAGGCTGAAACTAACGCTGAAGCGGGTCGAGACGATGCGCCAGAAGCGGGCTGAGCGCAAGGCGAGTTAGGCGCCGTGGCCACACATGCGGCGCTCTGCGTAGCGTCGAGATCCCTCCTTCGCCTGGAAAGCGGCTCCGGTCGGGATGATCCCGAAGAAACGCGGGATTGTTCAGGCTCAACGGCGAACTGGAATCACGCTCGCGCTCCACGGCATCTGTTATCCTAATCGGCTGTGCGGATGATCTGGTGGTTTCTGATACTGGGTGGGAGCACGCTGGTCGTAGTGTGCGTGGCGATCGCCCTGTATGTGCATTTGCGGCACCACCTGCAGAAGGCGCACGCCTCGCACGACGGAACGCTGACTGAAGTGGAGCGCCCGCGCCCGCGCCAGCCGGACAGCATCGAACGCTGAAAATTTGAGTTGCGATTGGGAGATCGAGCTATGGCAAAGTCGGCAATTCAGACCCTGAGCACTCCGCAGGACCGGGCCAAAGAAGCTTCGCGCCAGGTTGCGCTCGTGGTGGGCGCGAGTCTGGTAGTTGCGTTGTGCGCGCGCATCACAATTCCATTGATGCCTCTCACTCCCGTCCCGCTCACGGCGCAGAACCTGGGCGTGCTAGTAGTCGGATTGTTGCTGGGCAGCCGTCGCGGCTTTGCGGCGCTGGCGCTCTACCTGATGGAAGGCGCGGTTGGTTTGCCCGTCTTCAGCCAAAGTCCCACGGGTCTGGTGGGTATTGCGCATATCCTCGGCCCAACCGGCGGATTTCTGATGGTGTATCCCTTCGTCGCCTTCCTTGCGGGATACATTCTTGAGCGCGGAACAAAGACCTTCCTGCGAGCCGCGATCGCAGGGTTCTCGGCTGAGATCCTGCTATTCGTCGGTGGCCTGACTTGGCTTTATGTATTCACGCATTCGCTGGCGAAGGCAGCCTATCTCGGCCTGTACTGGTTTTTAGCCGCCGAGGTTATCAAGGTGATGGTGGCAGCGGCCATTGCTACTCGCTGGCGACATAGCGCAATCAAGCAGTAGATTCCGGGGAGTTCACAAATGACGGCCGTATCCGAAACAGCAAAAGCGCCGGGCAGCAGTATCGCAGGCCAAGTGCGCGAGATTACCGTGGCCCACAGTCCGGACTCCGACGACGCCTTCATGTTTTACGGTCTGGCCACGAACAAAGTTCGCGCCGCGGGGTTGCGCTTCAGCCATACCCTTTGTGACATTGAAACACTGAACCAGAAGGCGCGCGAAGGCATCTATGACGTGAGCGCGATTTCCTTTCACGCCTACCCTTACGTTCAGGATAAATACGCGCTGATGAGTTGCGGAGGCAGCGTGGGCGAGGGCTACGGGCCGATGATCGT
>PLEA01000654.1 GCA_003136335.1 Acidobacteriaceae bacterium
AACTCCGCCGCGCCACTCGCCCGCGGCAAGAGCTTCGCTGTTGGATCTTGTTGCCGAGACGTGGGGTGAGGCGGGGGGAGGTATGCCCCAGCTTTGCGCGGCAGGGCTGGAGGCCGGAGGAGGTGCCATATGAAGCCAGGACGAAATCATGTGGATCGGCTGGAGTACTGCAAAATCAGACTGAACGCCTGCGGCTTGCATCTCGGGCAGCCGAACTGCTATAGAGCTCTGCTGTTGGAATTTTTGGGCAGGCCGCACAGGAAATGAAATGTTGCTCAAACCGCTATAGAGTACTATACTCCGCCCGATCGTATTTTCCGCAGAACTGGAGAACTTTGCCATGTCGAAAACCATTTCACCGCGCTGCTGCCGTGGGGTGTTGGTCGGTGTACTGACGCTGATTGCATCGGTGGTTCCTTCCTTTGCCAGAAACAACCAGAAGATCCTAGGGGGATACTTCGAAGAGTGGAGTATCTACTATGCCGGGTACAACATTGCGAACCTGCAAGAAAATGGAGTCGCGGGAAAGCTCACGCACCTGATGTACGCCTTTGCGAACGTAACCACAAATCCTGCGCCCGCGTGCTCCATTGCGGATTCCTGGGCCGACTACCAGACTCCTTATCTTCCGAGTGTAAGTGGGGTGGCGTATTCCGGGCCGCTCTACGGAAACTTTGCCGCGATTCAACAACTCAAGCAACTCCATCCCAAGCTCAAGGTTTTGATGTCGATTGGCGGCGCATCGGCGGGGAATACTGCGGCTTTTGTAACCGCTGCCAGCACAGCGGCCGGGCGCCAGGCGCTGGCGGATTCGTGTATCGATCTTTTTGTGAATGGCAATATCGCTCCGGGGATTACCGCTCCTGGATTGTTTGACGGCTTCAATATTGATTGGGAGTTTCCGCTGGCGAGCGATACGAAGAACTTCACGGCGCTGCTGACGGAGTTTCGCAAACAACTGAAGGGCTGGGAAAGGTGACCGGGAAAAGCTATGTCATGTCGTTCGACGGACCGGCGGGCTCGCAGAACTATGTCAACATTGACCTGAAAGCTGCCGCCAAGCAAGTGGATTTCATCACGATTGACGGCTATAACTAAGCCGGATCGTGGGATACACAAACCAACGATGCTTCTCCGCTGTTCGATAGCAAGAAGGACCCTCTATACGGCCCAGGGCTTGACATCGATGCAACCGTGAATGCCTATCTGAAAGCGGGAGTGCCGGCGTCGAAGTACACGATGGGAGTTCCTACCTATGGAGCGGGCTGGACGGGAGTTCCGAATATAAACCATGGGCTGTACCAGAATTCGACGGGCCCGTCCCCGGTTCCGCTGGCAAACGAGACTGGCCTTTGCCCCGACCTGAGCGGCAACACTGCGGGATGCGACCCTTTATTGACGCCTGGGCTGGCGACGTATGCGACGCTGGCGAGTCTTGCTGCAAATGGATACAGCGTTCACTTCGATCCAACTCGGGTTGCGGTGACGCTTTACGATCCAATTGGCGGAAACGTCTATACCTATGACAATCCCACGACAGCGTTTTTGAAAATGCTCTACGTCAGTCTGAAAGTCCGCGGAGGGCTTGGCGGAGCCTATGTTTGGGCGCTCAAAGACGACGATGCCAATGGAAGCATGGTGAAAACCATGGCCTCGGGGCTGGGTCGATAGGCGACAGAAGCACCAGTTCGACCGGTCATTTCGAATCGACGAACGCGGCAGGTTGGAAGGCAATCCGGTCTGCCGTTTTCGTTTGATTTGCCGATTGTCGGCGGCTTCATGAAAGGGCGGCTCAGGATTTCGCGGGGCCGCTTTACCTTCCCATAGAGACCTCGGGGATCGGGTTCGGGGGGGTGCGGGAATTGCCTGCCGGTTCGGTGGACACGGGTGTGCCGGATGACGCGGGGGACGCATTCTTGGCGGGGTTTTGCTTTCCGCACAGTTCGATCACTTCGGAAATCCGCTGATTTTCGTATTGCTTCTGCATCTTCCAGTTGCGCAAGGTTTCTTTCTCTCGCCCTACCTGATCCTGGTTATGCTGGATGCGCTCGGCGTAGTGAGCGGTGACTCGTTCCATCTCCGCCTGAATGAGAGTATTTTCCTGGCCCTTGCGCGCCTCGAATTGCTCCAGCTGTTTCTGCTGGCCGGCTTCATAAGAAGTGAGGGCTTGCTGGCGCCGTTTCGCGTCCTGGAGCAAATCATCCGCGGAGGTGCCGGCGGCGTCGAGAGCCATGAGCACGGAGGCGCGCTTGATATCGGGTGACAAGTTGCGAATGCGGTCGCTGTTCAGCATGTCGACGACCTTATGGATGCCGTATCCGAAGCTCGGGCTCCAGATTCCAGCTGAGCGGTAGATGTCTTCGTAGGAGAGCAGATCGGTTTGGGGGCCGCCAAGGCCTTCCGCGGGATGGGATTGCGACCTGTTCACAGGAGCCTCCGTCGGTGCAAGTTTGGCGGGCGCTTCCGTATCGTCTTGCTTGCGCCATAAATTGGGAAAGAATCCTTTGGACTGCATAGCTTTCCTTTCTCGACGCGTGGATGCGCCTTTGGGTTGAGCCGGAGAAGGTCGAGCCGGGTCTGCCCGTGGAATGGTAGATTTCGCAGAATCGTCCTCGCGTGAGCGAGGCAGCGTGGAACGCTCGCGGTGCGAGGAAGAAGGTGTCGCCACGAGCTCATCTGCTGCCGAAGGGGGATCGGGAGGGGGGAGGGAACTGGGGGCCGCCGGTTTTTTCTGATTGGTTTCCTTCGCCGGGGAGTTTTTGACTGCTGCCTGCTCGGAAGCAATTTCTTTGGCGGGCGGGCTGAGTTGGATAGGACTGGCACCGGTATCGCGCCGCACTCCCAGGAGAAATTCCCTTCCGTCGCTGCGGCAGTTTCTGGCAATCGCAGAAAACTGTTCCATGTACCACTTCACGGAGAGCCTGGACCCAACCATGATTGGTTTCTTGAGACGAATGCAGGCCCCGGACGGAGATGTGTCCTCCAGCGTGGCAGAGGCGCGGTTGGGCGCTCCGGTGTGATCTTCCCAGGAAACCTCGGCATCTGCCCACAACGCCGTTCTCGGTTCGGTTCTACGCCCTTCCATGACATCTCTATCGGCGAAGCGGCGGTGAAGTTTAATTAGCCGAGCCAAGGACAACTGAGAGAGGAGGATGTTGTGCGTGCGGTCCGGAATGGAACGTTTCCCGGAATAGTTCGGGCGGCGCAGCGCGAGGCAGCCGAGCTTTGCTCGGCATGTACGGATTCCCTCGACTTCGGACAGGCTCCGACCCGAACCCACACGAAGCTATTTGAATAGTCGCATCAGGCCAGTAGGAGGGAGGTCGGAGGATAGGAAGCTGGAATCTTTGAGGCCGGCGGCGCGGGCCAGGGTTTCGGCGGCGCGATATCCGCTACGGACGGCGCCTTCCATGGTTGC
>PLEA01000370.1 GCA_003136335.1 Acidobacteriaceae bacterium
ACATGCACCGCTGGGCCGCGCACCTCATGGTGATTGGCGTTTGGCTGCACATGTTCCGGGTGTTCCTGACCGGGTCGTACAAGAAGCCCCGCGAATTTAACTGGAACATCGGCGTGTTGCTGCTGGTGTTCACGCTGCTTCTATCGTTCACCGGATATTTGTTGCCCGACGATCAACTCGGTTTCTGGGCGGTTACGGTGGGCACGAACATGGCGCGCGCCACACCGCTGCTCGGTCACGAAGGCCCATTCGGATCGATGCTCGGCATGACGCCCTACAACGACGTGCGCTTCGGACTGCTAGGCGGATCAATTGTGGATGCCAATGCCCTGTTGCGCTCCTACATCTGGCACTGCATCGGCATTCCGATTGTGGCGTCGGTACTGATGGTTGTGCACTTCTGGAGAGTTAGAAAAGACGGCGGCATTTCAGGCCCAGCTCCAGTAATGCTGGAAGCAGAAGCGGACAAGCCCCGGCGCGGCCCGAAAGCGGCGGGAGAATAACGTAGAGACGTTGCTTGCAACGTCTCTGCCGGCGGCGCCGCGAACGATGGTGAAAGAGACATAGCAAGCTACGTCTCTACAGGAAATCTTATGGACTGGCGACAACTCTGGGAGATTTGCTCGGCGCCGGACAACGTGCCGATCGTGGGCTTGATCCCGCTGCTCGGTTTCTACATTTATCTGGCTGTGAAACAGGCGCGCGCAAACGATCAATTAATCGAGCAACTCGAAGCCGATCCCGCGCTGGCCAAAACCCACCATCGCAAAACCTGGCCTTTCAAACCAGGCTGGGCAAAGGAAGTCCACGTCTGGCCATTTCTACTGCGCATAGAATTTCTGGCGGCCATCATCATCACAATCATTCTGATGGTCTGGTCGATCACCCTGAACGCGCCCCTTGAAGAACCCGCGAACCCCAACCTGACCATGAATCCTGCAAAAGCACCCTGGTACTTTCTGGGCCTGCAGGAGATGCTCGTCTATTTCGATCCCTGGATCGCCGGCGTGGTGATGCCGACCATGATCATCATCGGCCTGATGGTCATTCCCTATATCGATACCAATCCCCTGGGTAGCGGCTATTACACCTGGAAGCAGCGCAAGTTTTCGATCTCGACATTTCTGTTCGGCTTCATCATTCTGTGGGTCGCGATGATTATCATCGGCACATTTATCCGCGGCCCCGGCTGGCAATGGTTTTGGCCGGGACAAACGTGGGATCACAACCGGCTGATCTATGAAGTGAACCGGGATCTCCCGGATCTGTTCGGCCTCACTTCCAACATGGCGAAAGCAATCTTTGGCGCCATTGTCGTGGGCGGCTATTACCTGCTGGGCGGCACGCTGGTCTATTCGCTGTTCCGGCGGCGCATGGGAAAAGACTTCCGGCGCATGAGTCTGCTGCAGTTTTCCATCATGCAGTTCTTGCTGCTGACCATGGTTGCTTTGCCCCTGAAGATGGCTCTCCGGCTTTTGTGGCACATCAAGTATGTGTGGATTACGCCGTGGTTTAACGTGTGAACAACGACAGCTATTAGCTTCTGGCTCTTAGCTAGGAAGTCTGCGTTTCGCAAGATAGTGTTCAATGCTTGAGAGGGACAATCTGGTGCCTGAAAAACCGATTCCCGAGCTGGACCCGATAACCGGAAAATCGTACGCCATCCATTATCTGATTGCGACGATGATTCTGATTGGCACGCTGTTCTGGGCTTTGTACGACGAGGCCTGGGGACAGCGCCCATGGAAGGCCTTCCAGGACCAATGGAAGGATCGCTACAGCGCCTTCCTGAACACCGCAACCTCGAAGTCATCCCAGTCCGAACAATCTGTTGAGCAAGACCCGCAATATGCCGCTCTGAAACAGGGCTACCAGAAGGCCTATCAGGAGTCTAAAGCGCAAGGCGAAGAAGCTCGCAAGAAACTCGACGATGCCAGCGCGCGTCTGCTCGCAGTCCAAAGCGTCTTCACCGACCGCCGCGCCTACGTAAACGCGCTGACCTACGAGTTAGAAACCAGCACCAGCGCCTCCGCAAAAGCCAGCAAGCAGAAAGACATCGACTCCTACAAAGCCGAGCAGGCCACGGTCGAGTTCCCCGACGGCGCCAAGAAGAAGTTCACGTTCCCGCAACTCGAGCAGACCTACAACGAAATCCGCGACGAGCGGACCAAGCTAAGTCTCGAACTCGGCGACGTCCTGAAACCCGTGACCGCGGCCAAGGCCAAGATGGACGAGTACATCTCGGACCATATGGTCGACCTCACTCCGCAGCAAATTCAAGGACTGAAGAAGCGGGCAACGGACTGGGATCCGGCGATCGTACAGATCAATGTTGCCGACGCCAATATCGTGGACCGGTGCGAGTCCTGCCACATGAACACGCGCGAGCCCCTGAAAATCACGCCCGCAGCAATGATGGCCAAAGGCGAGAAGCAGCCGGGCGAATACGCCAACGCATTTGCCAGCCATACCGAGCCGGAGCTGCTGCAGATTCACGATCCGGAGAAGTTCGGCTGTTCGCCCTGTCACCAGGGAAACGGCCGCGCCACCACCAGCATCGAGAAGGCACACGGCAATTATGAGCACTGGCTATGGCCGCTTTATCCCAAAGAGAATTCCGAAGCCGGCTGCCAGAGCTGCCACTCCGCCGACATGGTGCTGGCCAGCGGCGACGTGCAATGGCACACCATCAACGATGGCAAGGATTTGTTCCGGCAGCGCGGCTGCATGGGCTGCCATCGCTATGAGGGCTACGACAAGGAACCCGAAGACCTGAACTCGGTCGGGCAGCAGATCAAGCAGATTGAAACGCAGAAAAAAGAGAACGTGAAGAACACCGCGGATTTAATGAAGCAGGCCGACGCCGCCGCGTCCAACGATGAAGCGAACACCTTAAACGGCAAAGCCGTCGATCTAAGAGTAGCGAACAGCAGGCTGGACGCGCGCTTGCAGCAACTCGACTTCCAGTCGCACAGCCTGATGCAGGATCAGAAAAAAGTCGGCCCGAACCTGAAGGACGCGCGGCTCAAGCTGAATAAAAACTGGATTCCCGTGTGGCTGAAGAAGCCCTCCGATTTCCGCCCCACGACGAAGATGCCGAACTTTCGGCTCACGGACCATCAGATTCAGGCCGTCTCCGCCTATATCTGGCAATCCGGCTTCACTGACGAACTACCGAAACACAAGCCCGGAAACGCCGGGCACGGAAAAGAACTTTTTGAAGAGCGTGGGTGCCTGGCCTGCCACTCGATCGGCGAAGGCGACCAGATGCAGGGCGGAACGTTCGCAGCGAATCTCACCCGCGTAGGCGAGAAGGCAAATTATGACTACCTCGTGCGCTGGATTCACAACGCCCGCCAGCGAACGCGCCCCTATTGCCCGTACGAGAAAAAAGATATCGGCCCCGAGGACTACGCGAAGAAGAACCTACCCTACGTATTCGACTTGGATCACAGCAAATGCCCGAACGACGGACACGAACTGCAAGTGCAGAACATGACGGTGATGCCGAATCTGCGTCTGAGCCCCGAAGACGCAGAAGACATCGCGACGTATCTGATGACGCAGAAGAAACAGGAACCTTCTTCTTACGCGGATGCGTCCTTCATGGATGACCCGGCCCTGAAAGAAGAAGGCAAGAGGTGGGTCCGGTTCTATGGCTGCGGCGGATGCCACGAAATTTCTGGCATGGAAGATGAAGGACGCATCGGCACGGAACTAACGTTTGAAGGCAGCAAGCCCATTGAGCGCCTGGATTTCGCGCTCTTCACAGAAGTGGCGCAACGCGGCGGCAAGGACGCCGAGCCGGTCAAGAACAAGGAAGACTTAGCGCGCCTGCCGGACGGTCCGGCAAGAGAACCCTGGTACGACCACAAAGGATTTTTTGAGCATAAACTCGCCGAACCGAACATCTACGATCAAGGAAAAGTAAGGACCGAAACGGAAGCGATGCGCATGCCCAACGCGCATCTGACCAAAGATCAGGTGCTCGACCTCACCACCTTCCTGCTCGGAAGCCAGGAGACTTCCCTGCCCCAGAGTTATCAGTACAAGCCGGGCGATGCGCGGCACGATATTCAGGAAGGCTGGTGGATCGTCAAGAAATACAACTGCATGGGATGCCACCAGTTCATTCCCGGCCAGCAAACGATTCTGATGGGCCTGAAGCAATATCAGGATGCGCAGGAACAATTACCACCAAAGTTGCTGACGGAAGGGGCGCGCGTCGATCCCGAATGGCTGCGGAAGTTCCTGTCGAATCCGGGGCTGAGCACCACGGATACAAACCGGAACGGTGTGCGTCCGTACCTGAAAGTTCGCATGCCGACCTTCTCCTTCTCCGACAACGAGCTTAGAAAACTGGTGCGCTTCTTCGAAGCCTTGTCGCAGCAGCCGCTTCCCTATATACCGGAAGACGTACCAACGCTCACGACTAAAGAATCGGACATGGCGCGGAGCCTGTTCTCGAGCACGGCAGCGCCTTGCCTGAAATGCCACGCCACCGGCGATCCCGCGCATGACAAGATCGCGACCGCCCCGAACTTCCTTTTGGCGAAAGAGCGGTTGAAGCCGGACTGGGTCGAGCGGTGGATTACCGATCCGCAGGCGATTAGCCCGGGCACGTCGATGCCATCTGGCTTGTTCAAACAGCAGAACAATCAGTGGGTCTTTGCCGGACCGACGCCGCCAACGTTTAACGGGTTCGAGGGAGATCATCGCAAGTTGCTGACGGATTATATCTTCCAGTTGACTGCGGAAGAGCAAAAGCGAGTTGCATCTTCGATGCCGCGGACCAAGGCTGCCGTCGAGCCCTCTACTCATCGTAAACCGGCAGCCGTGGAATCGCATCGAATGGCAGGCGGCGGTTCGCGCTAGAATATGTGGTTTGGCAACGGCCTTACATTTGGTTAGCGATCCATGGCGCGGGCGAGGACGCCCACGCGACAGCCGGCGGGACGCCGG
>PLEA01000029.1 GCA_003136335.1 Acidobacteriaceae bacterium
GAATGCTTTACAAGCAAGAACCTCGCAGAGAGCCGATGCCGACGCTGCTCGCGTCCGTGCGCTCGCCGCGTACAAAGATTTCCTTACCCTCTGGAAAGACGCCGACCCCGACATACCCATCCTGAAAGAAGCGAAAGCGGAGTACGCGAAGCTGCAATAGCTCGCCGAGTGAACCCCCGATGCCACAGATCAGTTCCGCCACCAACGAGAGCATCCGGCTCCTGAGTATCGGTCGCTTTCCCGCGCCGAACTGGTACTCGCCTTTGTTCGAGCAAATGGCGATCAGCTTCCAAGCGTCTACGAAGTCCGCATGTCAGGAGGAGAGTGACGCTCCCCTTGTTCCGCCTGACAGCACCATCGGAAGACGAGATTCGACGTTTCATTTCGAAGCAGAGCGACTCAGGTTTCTCGTACCCGGAGGTCGGAGCGTCGGCCACCGCCGTGCCAACGGGCTACAACGTAGACCACAATCGTATTCAGCATGGCAGCGGCGAAGGTACTTGGCAACGGGCAGCAGAAGCGATTCGTAAATGGCGGATGTTCAGCATGCCATGGGTGAACCTCCATTGGGTGAGTGCCCCGATACAGGTCGGAACCGACGTTGCGGTTTCGGTACGTCACTTTGGGTTCTACTCGCTGAATGCTTGTCGCATCGTCTACGTCGTCGATGAGGAAAGCCCTGTGAAGCGGTTTGGCTTCGCCTACGGCACCTTGGGGGAACATGCAGAGAGCGGAGAAGAGCGATTCACGGTTGAATGGAGTCGAGACGATGATAGGGTCTGGTACGACATTCTCGCGTTTTCTCGCCCCCGGCAGATGTTCGCTAGACTGGGGTATCCGCTTTCACGGTCACTCCAGAGGCAGTTTGCGAAGGGTTCGAAACTGGCGATGCTTCAATCTGTAAGGGACACATAAGTGATAGAAGGTGGTTGGCCATGGTCATCACCGCGTGGGTGATCTCGCTTCTGGCAATCCTGCTGACTCCCATCCTTCTGCTCCGATTCCGCAATCGCTGGGTAGCCGCCTTCAACTTAGCCGTCACGAATCGAATCACGAGCCGATTCGCCGCNNCCGTCGTGCATGACCCCACTCGGCGACGATTCCCGCTTTTCGTGCGTATAGTCCTCGGAATCATTAGTACGAACGATTTCATGCAGCTTTCAATTTCTCAATTACTCCGCTAAGGTGGCGTCATCGCACACTGCTGGGAAGCAGATCACGTTTGCGTGTTCACCGGATTCATTCCGAGTGAACACCTGCTCGCAGATCAAACACCTTCGATTGTTTCGCCCAAGAACGACGAAGACCTTACCAGTCCGGTCTGAACGAGCAGCATCTTCGCCGTAACTACGTTTGCTGTTTATACCCATACCGAGCCTTTCTACACGTGAGCTTGCTGCCCGATGCCGCCATCCCCAACCAACACTGCGGCATGGGAATTCCCGGTCGCCTCTTTCATCAGACGGCATACTGAGGCTCTCGAAATGTTGTGGCGCTTGGCGACCTGCGTCAGCGACAGCCCAGAGCGGCGGTCTGTGACGACCTGCTTCCGATCAATGTCCAGCCGCGCACGCCCGATCTGGCGACCCTCAAGTTTTGCCCTTTTCATTCCACTTTTGACACGCTCCACCACGAGAGACCTTTCCAGTTCCGCGATTGCCGAGATGATGGTCACGAAAAGACGCCCCATCGGACCTCCCGTCGCCACACCCTCCCTGCGGCTGACAAACTCAATCCCCAGACTGTCCAACTCGTCAACTATTTGCAAGAAGTTCCGAGTGCTCCTCGCCATGCGGTCGAAAGCCGCGACCAGCACCACAGAAAACTTCTTCCGCCGCGCATCCGCCATGAGGGCATCAAGACCCGGACGGCGAGCCTTTTTCCCGCAAACACCCCGATCTTCGTATTCNNTTCGTGTACAACCTCGAAGCCTCTTTGTGCCGCCAACTCTCGGAGATCGTACAACTGAGATTCGACGTGCTGGTCGCGCGTTGAGACTCTGACGTAGATCGCGGCGTTGTTTTCATCTGCGCAGTTGCTCCTTTTCTATGCGCTCTTTGGTCTAGACAGCCTGTACTTACCCTGAATCAGTTGGACGGCTTGCCCGTTGCAGCCGTCGAATAGAACCGTCTCTGAGTCGAACTTTGCTTGGAATCCTGCTCGCTGCAAGCAGGCTCTGGCCTTCGACACGTTCAACACCATAAAAAGGTTGCTGGCGAACTTGTTCTGCTGAAATGGAAGTTGCAGAAACGGGATGCCCGCTCGAAACAGAGCGATCTCTGCGTTCATCAAGTGCTCGCCCTCCGCAACGAGGCGGTTGAATGACTTGCGCTCAGCCGCCTGCGGCTCTTCGGCAGCCTCCGCGAGTACGCCGTCATCCGCGAGAATCTTCTTCAATTCGTCCAGTACAGACGATGCTCCGACACTCAAAGTCGCAAACGACGCTCGACCTGTATACTCAAGGTAACAATGACAACAAAATCAGTGCACAGGAGAAGTTCTGTGGATTGATTGTGGATCAGGAAGCTGCACGAAAAACTCCGCAAGTGATACAGTAGTAAGGCGTGGGGACGTAGTTCAGTTGGTTAGAACGCTGCCCTGTCACCGACTTCCAGTACAGAATCGATGAGGCAGCGACCCTTTCCTAAATAGCACCTTTAACGCGAAACTTCTCCCTTCCACTTGGTTAGGCCTTCACGAACTCGACGTCGAGAGTGATAGTGACCTCGTCTCCAACGAGGATTCCGCCGGTCTCGAGCAATTTAACGGATTCGC
>PLEA01000305.1 GCA_003136335.1 Acidobacteriaceae bacterium
CGGTGGCGCGGACGGGAGTGAGGCCTGATTGGATGCCCGATTGGATGGAACCCTTCGCCCGGACGATCGACGCGGCAAAGAAGTATGTCCTGTCGAGTACCCTGAACCGGGTCGATTGGAACGCCGAGATCGTGAGCGGGGATCAGTTGGGGAAGGCCGTTCAGCAGCTGAAGCGCTTTAGGCTGAACTCCAGAAGTCCGTCACGGCTGGAGCCACTTCCGGGATGCGCCAATAGCGGACATTGGGCACCTCTGGGAATTTGGATCATTGGATCATCTTGTCGGTCGGGCTGGAAACACTTTCTCCCAGTTCGGACAGGCGTCGCTCGCGTTCGGCAATCTGTCGCTCGGTCAACTCGGCTTCACTGCGGGCTCCCCGATAGAAGCTCATGTCGGGATAGAAAAACGTGGGGCTATAAATGCCACGCAGTTCCGGCGATGCTAAATCAATCCAGCGAAGGCCGAGCGTCCTGATCAGCCAGATCATTACCGCGACAAAGATTAGCAATGCACCGACGAAAAATACGCCATATAACGCGTCAAACAGGAAAATCTTGATGGCGAAGGCCAATGCGCCAATCGCTAATAGTGGCATCAGCGCGATGAAAATGACCCTTAGTATGCCAGCCGTTCGGCGATACAGAGCGTAGCGGGCTTGCAAGAGTACGAGCTCTCGTTTGATCTGATTGATTTCTGCTTCGCGCTCCATTCTTCCTCAGCGCTCCAACGGACAAAAGAGCCGTCCGATATCAAGTCCATCAAAGAATAATATACCACACGAGCAAACAAGGCGGTTTTTGCCTGAGGCGTTATCGCTGGTGCCACCCTGCTGGTGTCGAACCCGCAGAAAGAAGGTTCTCCCAGGTATTTCTAGTCCGGTGCATCTAACGATGTCCGTTATGAGTCAGAACTGGCCTTCAGGGCACTCCAACAGGATGTCGGGTTAGCACCAGAAGCGTGCGCGGCTGACAGCATCGAACGCCCGCCGCCTTGACGCCTGCCTGTGCGGCAGCATTATGGCCCCGATTCCGTCCGCCTCGATGTCGGGTCGCCGCGCACGGTTGAGCTCAGGGATTGCTGGCGGGACGATCCATATCGAACCGCACATCGGGATGGCGGCGCCCCAAGGTGCGAGCCCAACAAGTGCTGAGGGGTGCGGCGCCGATCCCAAGCAAAGCCGAATCATCACAACTCCTCCCGGTTCGAACCGGAGCGGCAGATCGCGGGATTAACTAGGAATTTATTCCGCACGGGTAGTTGACCGATATTTTGGCAGAACAAAGCCAACGGACACATCGTCCAGCATGCCGCGGACCGACCGGGTCCTGTTTGGCAGAACAAAGCCAGCGGTCAGTAATATTCCGCCCACCAGCCGAGACCTTCATTTTGGCAGAACGAAGCCACGAGGGGATTTGACGTGTTCGGTGACAGTGCTCGTGAGGCGGGGTCAGGAATTGTCGGCACAGGGTGTGCCCGAAAACCCCGAACGTCCCGTAGGCGATCGGCCTGCGGAGCGTGACACTTGCAGGGCGTCACTTCGAATAAAGGCAAATCTCATGAATCGACTTTCCAAGATCGCCGTCGTCGCTGCGGTTGTCGCCACGGCTGGGGGTGGTGTGGCCTACGCCAGGTGGGGCGACATGCCCCGCGGCCCTATGGGACCTGGGCGTGGCGGCCAGATGATGGACCGCCTCTGTGGTGCTGACGTTGCCTACCGCGTCGGTCAGATCGGGGACCGGCTCGCCGGTCGACTAAATCTCACCGATGCCGAGAAGCCAGGCTTCAAGGATCTCGAGGATACGGTCACCAAGGCCCTCACGGACGCGAAGGCGATGTGCAATCAAAAGCCCGACATCGCGACGATAACTGGTCGTCTCGATTTCGCCGCGGCGAAGACCGAGGCGCGACTCACTGCCATCAAGGCAATCCAACCGAAGCTGGGTGCCTTCTACGCCAGCCTCGACGACAACCAAAAGAAGATCCTCGACGGTTTCGGGACTCATTCTCGGCACGGACACATGGATCAGCCCAATGGTCCGAACGGCGCTCCGCCACAGCCAAACAACGGCTGATATCTCGCTGGTTGAACCGACGAAGTTTCAGCCGTCGCGAAAGCGCTGCTTCCTGGTTTTGGCCGCATCGCGATCGGGCCCAAGGCGAACTCGGCTGGAGGCGATTCGTGACTAGAAACGCGGCGGCCGGCTCTTCTGTCGTGCCGCCGTGCTAGCCACCAAAAGGTGGTCAGCGTCTTCTAGTTCGCCGATGGCGCGGAGTTTCGCCAACATTTCCTCCGCTTCCCACGGCTCGAAGTCGTGGGGTCTGTCATCATGCAAGCAAAGCACGCGTACTGACCAATGGCCGCCAGGAAGCGCAGCGGTGTCGACAGGTTCGACTTCGTCGAACCAGCACTCAGCTTGACCATATTGGGCAAGCACTTCGGATCGAGTGGGCATGCCGCAACACTACCACGACGCAACTCTCAAGGGTCGCGTCTCAGGCCTGGCAGGGCGTGGTTCGGTCTAGGCCTTCTTGGCCTTGTTGCGCCGCTTGCGCGCCGCGCTAAAGGAAATCCCGAGGACGCCGGCCCGCCGATAGACCGCGGCTACGGTGCGCTCGAGCTTCAGCGCGATTTCGCGCACGATCCCATTCTCCTTCACCATTTGCTTCAGGGCGCGGACGTCTTCGTTCGCCCAGCCGCGTCGCTTGCTCTTCGGTTTCTTGGTCACTGACGCTCCCCTTGAGTGATCATGCGCCTGACTAGCATACCCGGTGTGGTCGGAGAACACGCCGCCAGTCTCGACCATACGTGCGGGCGCGATCCGTCATCAGAGGCTACCGGACTCTGCGTTCCGACGAGCGGCGAAGCGCACGGATCAGTGGCTGAGTAGGAAAAGCCCCGCACGTGTTTGTGCGGGGCTGAATTCTGGGCGGCGTAGGGCAAGCTCGAATAAAGCCTTGGCGATTGCCTCGCCCCACAGGATCAAGTGACCGCAATTGACCGCGGCGACCGCGGCTGGGCGCTAGGTTGCTAGTTCGGTTTCTTCTGCGGGGACGATCTCAGAGAATTGTCTGAGGTAGTCCGCAGCTTGGGAGGCTTTGCTCGCGGCCGTGAAGATCGCCCTATCATCTTCCTTGAGAAGCTGGATCCAGTCGGCGATGTAGCCGGCATGTCTGAG
>PLEA01000591.1 GCA_003136335.1 Acidobacteriaceae bacterium
CTGGGTGGCTTCAAGTGGCCAAAATTCCAAGGGCCGGACTCTATCACTCAGTTCATCGACCATATTTCGTACACGGCGGGCAAGCACTCGCTGAAAGTCGGCGGCGAACTTCACCGCAACGGCGTCAACGGCGGCGCCTTCGGCAACGCCCGAGGCAGCATCACGTTCTTAGGCGGCGTGGCTTTAGCTAACTCCACAGCGTTGGAAGATTTTTTCGCCGGAGATCCTTTCAAGGCATCGGTACAAGTTGGCGATCCTACCCGGCAGATCCACAACTGGGCATATGGGGCCTTCTTCCAGGACGACTGGCGAGCGACGAAGAATCTCACATTAAACCTGGGCCTGCGCTATGAATTCAGCTCGGTGATCAAGGATTCCCACAACCTGCTGGGCAATTTCGATCCCAACTCAGCCACCGGATTGATTCAGTCCGGAATGAAGGGCGTGAGTGGCCCGTACAATCCCGATCACAAGAATCTTGCTCCGCGCTTCGGCTTTGCCTGGGACGCAACCGGCAAAGGAAATACCGTGTTACGCGGCGGCGTCAGCATGGTATACGAAACCATCAATTGGGAAGCGCTGCTCGCCTTTAACAATGCCTTTGGCCTTAGCAACGTTCCCACTGGAGCCATCATCGATGCCGCAGGCGACACGGCCGGAGGCACGATCACGGCCGGCAATCTGTCCATCCCCCCCGGCATGCCGCAGTGGGATAGTGGTGTACCGATCTATGGCGCCAATGTCAGCACGAGCACGCTTAATTGCTTTGCCAGTCCCTGCCCCATCATGAGCGTGGACCGTAACATCACCACTCCCTATGTCTGGAACTGGACGCTGAATTTGCAGCGTGCCTTCACCCCGAATCTGTCGATGGAAGTTGCCTACGTGGGCAATCACGGCGCGAATCTGACGGGAATTCGGGACATCAACCAGCCGCCTGTCGGCACAGACTATTCCGCCGCCTGCGTGACCGATCCGAACTGCGACCAGGATGCTCGTCCCCACAATGCCAAGTTTCCTTACCTGAGTAATATTTTCCAGATGGGCAACGTCTACCGATCCAACTACAACGGATTGCAGGTCACTCTGAATTCGCGCAACTACCACGGCCTGAGCATGGTTGCGGGTTACACCTACGCCCACGCACTCGACGACGTCGGCGCGAACTGGGACTTCGGTTATGGCGCAGGTCTGCCGCAAGACTCTTACAACGTCGGACGCGAATACGCGAACAGCGACTTTGACATTCGACATCGTCTGACGCTCTCGCTCACTTATGCCATCCCCGGACGAAGCGGCTTCGGGCAAATGCTTGAAGGATGGGAACTCAACTCCATCGTGACGCTGGAGAGCTCGCAATTCTGGGGGCCAATTGATCTGGGTACGGATGCCGCAGGAACTGGCCCGCTGCCGGTAAGTCCGCCGGCGAACGCGCCCATCCGCTGGAGCTTTTATGGCAAGCCGTCCGACTTTAAATCGGGGCCGACCGCGATTCCGTTTTTTCCCGGCGCATCGAATGCGACGTGTGCGGCTCAAGCCTTGGCCGTGGATGGTGGAACTCCCGGAACGTCAACGGCGTCTCTGAGTTCGTTCGGCTGCTATGCCAAGGGCAACTCAATCATGATTCCGCCGCCGCTGGGACAATTCGGAAATATGCCGCGCAATCTGTTTCCCGACTCCGGCTTCAGAAACTTCGATTTCTCTCTGGCCAAGAATTGGCACTTCGGCGAAAAACTGCGTGCCCAATTCCGCGCCGAGTTCTTCAATATTCTCAACCATCCCAACTTTGCCAATCCGTACGGCGGCCAGAATGGATTCGGCTTGAACGATCCTTCGGTGCAGCCGTTCGGCTGTGGCTGTGCCACGCCGGACGTAGCCGCGGCCAATCCCGTCATCGGCTCAGGCGGGAGCCGCGCTGTTCAGTTGGGTTTGAAGTTCACGTTCTAGAACGCAGGTCCGATCAAATCTTCGTAGAGACATAGCTCGCTACGGCTCTTGCCCGGCAGCATCGGCGCTGCAAGCAACGTCTCTACGGCAGTCTTTTGTCACAGAGGAATCACAAATCATGAAGAACAAAATTCCCTTCACTCTCTTAGCGCTATTGCTGGCAGGCGCAGTGTTAGTGTCGGGACGTACTCTGGCCCAGGAACGCCGCGAGCGCACCATCGAGGAAGTCAAAGTCGAGGCCATTCATCGCGCCGAAGTTGGACAATACCCGCTGATCGGCCTTGATCCCACCGACGTTAAAGAAGCCTTCGAGAACATTCACACCGCCGACAAAGACGAGTGGGCCGCAGGCTTCATGCGCGTCGCGGATCGCTATTTCAACGAAGCCAAGTCACTGGAGAAGACGGACCCACCGAAGGCGAATGCCGACTACATCCGCGCCTGGCGCCTCTATTCGTTCGGACGCTGGCCGATTCCCTCGTCTCCCGGCAAACAGCATTCCTACGAAAAAGCCATCGAATCATTTCTCGATCACGCAAAGTTTTACGATCCGCCGCTCGAAGTCGTGCACATTCCGTTCGAAGGCAAAGAGATCATCGGATATCTGCGCCTGCCGAAAAATGCGAAGGGCCCGGTGCCGCTGGTCATCGCCGTCAACGGCCTCGACAGTCGCAAAGAAGATCTGACCGAAAGCTTCGGCGCGATCCTTCCCTTCGGCATCGCATTCCTCGCCGTCGACGGCCCGGGAACTGGCCAGGCGCCGATCAAAGTCAGCGAAAGTTCCGAGCGCATGCTCTCCAAAGTCATCGACTACGCGCAGTCCCGCCCGGAGATCGACAAGAACCGCATCGCGATGCACGGCGTGAGTTGGGGAGCATACTGGGCGACGAAGATGGCGATCGTCGAGCGCGCCCGCCTACGCGGCGCCAGCGCCCAGTCGCCGCCAGTCGACAAATTCTTCCAGAAAGATTTCCTGATGAACTCGCTCCTGGGCAATCGCGAATATCTTTTCGATCAGGTGCCCGCGCTCATGAACATTCTGGAAGGCGTTCACTCCCTCGACGAGATGGGCGAGTACTTGCCGAAGATGTCCCTGGTTCACCAGGGCCTGCTGGGTAAGCCGATGGCGCCCATGCTCGTGATCGCAGGAGTTCTCGACACGCAGGTTCCCATCGAAGATGAATACCTGCTCCTGAGCAAAGGCGACGTCCCGAAAGATGCATGGATCAATCCGCATGGCGGTCATCTAGGCCGGCAGGTGGGAGTGTGGCCCGACCCGCTGATCTTCAAGCAGGTCATCATCCCCTGGCTGGTGAAAACGCTGCAGTCTGCGGGGAACTAGAAAAAATGTAGCAGCAATCCCATGTGGAGACGGCCGCCTCGGCCGTCCCGCGAAGGGGAAGCCGAGCGGAACCGGCAACGAACTGCGAGCGACTCTAACGATGTCAACAATCGCGACCCAACCCGAGATCATTCTCATGATTTTGTCTTTGTCCTAGCATCAACGATGCGAAGAAGATGGTTGGCCAGCATTTATGATCTCGACTGCCTCGGCGGGATCTGTGAACATCACGGTGCGAATGGGGGTTCTTGTATGAACCGATTGCGCCGGCAAAAAGTGCGAAACGCGCCTCTTTCTCGCCGTCGTCCGCCTGCATATCGGTTAGCGGACCGTCTTTCGGGTCAAAGGCCTTCCGCATCAGCTTGACTCCAAGCAAGTCGTTGGACAATCCCGAGCTTCACGAACGGCCACCTCGACTGCCTTCATGGCTTGAAAGGCCGCAACATCGAATTCGCTGCGCATGAAGGCGGACCACGTCTTGTCTGAAATCCGTGGATGTAACGCATCTTTGGGAAGCATGCGAGCGACCGCGTAGCGGGCAAACTCAGTCTCATCCTCGAAGCGCCGCGCCCGACGGCTAAGCACTCGCCAGTCGAGTCTCCCAGATGCCTCGGCAGGAACGAGCAAACCCTGTGCTACTAGCCATGCCCAAGCCTCCCCCAGGGCGAGGTTGATCTCGTTCTGCAGATTCCAAGGATAAGGCGGCTGTTGGCCCGGCAGACTGGTCTGCGGCCAGAGTTCGGCCAGTAGACTCGAGAAGAGAAATGACCGCGAGCGAGTCATATTGTTGCTCCGCTTGCGCAGCACGAAGAGAATCTTTGCTCCCAGTTCCTCAGGCTCCATGGCAAGGAGTACCTTTGCATCTGGGATAGTCTGGGACAGTTCGTACATGGTTGCCTCTGTTTGACAATGATAGAAGAGCTTTGGAGGAGACGTATTTGGCCTGGGCGCGCCCTTTATGATGAGTTCCACTTGAGGATCAAAGCTCATGACCGAAAAAACTGCCCTTGTTACCGGAGCCAACGGCGGCCTCGGACCTTACGTCACGAAAGCCTTGCTGGACGCCGGTTTTACCGTGGTCGGACTCGCGCCTAAAATCCAGTCCTCCGACTTTGATCATCCAAATTTCACCGCGCTCCCGGCCTCGCTCGACAGTCTCGCGGCCGCCAAGCAGGCAGCCGACACGGTGATCGGCCGCTTCGGAAAGATCGACGTTCTGGCCCACCTGGTCGGCGGCTTCGCCGGAGGCCAGACTGTTGCCGACACCGACGATGCCACCTTCCAGCGCATGCTCGACATGAATCTCAACAGCGCATTTCACATATTGCGCGCGGTCCTTCCCCCCATGCGCAAAGCGGGAGCCGGGCGCATCATCGCCATTGGCAGCCGCGCCGCCGAAGCTCCCGGGCCTACGGTCGGCGCCTACAGCGCCTCCAAGGCAGCATTGGTATCGCTGATCCGCACCGTCGCACTCGAAAACAAAGACGCCGGCATGACCGCGAACGTCATCTTGCCCGGCACTATGGATACTCTCGCGAATCGCAAAGCCATGCCCAGCGCCGACACGTCCGAATGGGTGCAGCCCGCCTCGGTCGCCAGCCTGATCGTGTGGCTCGCCGGCGATGCCGCCAAAGACGTAACCGGAGCGGCAATCCCCGTGTATGGAAAAGGACTGTGAGGGCATGTAACCCTTTCGTAACCCTCCTGGATGCACAATTTTTGTTGCACTTTAACACTGATGAAATATCTTGGATGTAGCCTTATTTCAGGAGGCGCCATGGGTTCAGCCCGCGTCGCGAAGTCCTTGCCGCTGCAGGTGGCTGCGATCTGTTATCGCAGGCGCGGCACGGCCGTGGAGTTCCTCCTGGTCAACACCAACGGTGGCAACAAGTGGACTTTTCCCAAGGGATCGACGGACGCTCGTCTCTCGCACAGTCAAGCCGCCGAACGCGAAGCTGCCGAAGAGGCTGGCGCCATCGGCACCATTGAGCCGCGTCACTTCCATCTCTACCTTCACTCCAAAGGCGTGTTTTGGCAGCCCGGCGGCGTGCAGGAATTCGTAATCAAAGCCTTCCTCATGGAAATCCACCAAATGCGACGCCCCGACGAAGGCAATCGTCGCCCCACCTGGGTGAGCGCAGAAGAAGCGAAACGCCGCTTGGCCAAAGGCCGCGAAGTAAAATATTCCCGCGAACTCGAAGCCGTGATCGACCGCGCGCTCGAACGCATCCGGTTCCACCACGAGATGTGGGAAGCTGACCCCGGACCACGCAACGCTCGCCCCGCTACCGCCTCCAAAGATCCCATCGCCAATGTAGTCTGGCCGTGATTGCATTTTTGCTCCGTGAACCGCTGTGCCCTCGGTGGTTATGCTCTTCCCTGCCAGCGTCCGGAGAACCCCGGTTTTATGAGACGATAACTCCAGCCCATGATTCAGCTTTCCGGCGCCGGAAAACGTTTCGGCCACAAACTCCTCTTCGAAAACGCGGACTGGCTGATCACGCCTCGCGACCGCATCGGCCTGGTGGGCGGGAACGGCACCGGCAAGTCTACGCTCATGAAGATTCTCGGCGGCATGGATACGTTCGACTATGGCAGCCTCACCATCGCCAAAGGCACGTCCGCTGGATATCTCCCCCAGGACGGCCTTACGCTCGCCGGCCGCAGCGTATTCGCCGAGTGCATGTCGGTGTTCGACGACCTGCGCGCCATGGAAACTGAACTGGAATCGCTGACCCACAGCATGGCGGAACTCGACCACACCGGCCCCGAATACTCCGCCGTCGCCGACCGCTACCACCGCGTCGAACACGAGTTCCGCACCCGCGACGGCTATTCCATCGAAGCGGAAGTAGGGCGAGTGCTGATGGGCCTGGGTTTCACCAAAGAAGACTGGCCGCGCCTGACCGATGAATTCTCCGGTGGATGGCAGATGCGCCTCGCCCTGGCCAAACTCCTGCTGCAGCAGCCCAACCTCCTGTTGCTCGACGAGCCCACCAACCACCTCGATCTCGAAGCCCGCAACTGGCTCGAAGAATATCTGCAAAACTATCCGCACGCTTTCGTGCTGATCTCGCACGACCGCTACTTTCTCGACGTCACGGTCAACAAGATCGCCGAAATCTGGAACAAGCGCTTCTGGTTCTATACCGGCAACTATGACAAGTTTCTGGCCCAGAAGACGCAGCGCAATGAGCAACTGCAGGCCGCCTATCGCAACCAGCGCGACCGCATCGAGCAGCTTGAGGTCTTCATCAATCGCTTCCGCTATCAGGCCACGAAAGCTAAGCAGGTGCAGAGCCGCATCAAGGAACTGGAAAAGATCGAGCGTATCGAGATTCCGCCGGAAGAAAAAACGATCCACTTTTCTTTCCCGCAGCCCAAGCCCAGCGGACGCATCGTCGCCCAGTTCGAAGGCGTGGCCAAAAGTTATCCCGGAAAGAACGGAAGCGCGGAGAAACAAGTATTCCGCAACGTCGACTTCATGATCGAGCGCGGCGATCGCATCGCGCTGGTCGGAGTCAACGGGGCGGGCAAGTCCACACTGATCAAACTTCTTGCTGGCACCGAGAAGGTCACGCGCGGCGAATACCGCCTCGGCCACAATGTTGAAGCCGACTATTTCGCGCAGGACCAATACAAAGAGCTAGATACCGACGCCCGCATCCTCGACGATCTCGGCGAAGCCTCTCCTCGCTCCGAAACCGAACTACGCAGCCTGCTCGGCTGTTTCCTCTTCTCCGAGGACGACGTATTCAAGAAGATCGGCGTCCTCTCCGGCGGGGAGCGCGGCCGTTACGCGCTCTTGCGCCTGCTGCTGCATCCCGCCAACTTCCTGCTGCTCGACGAGCCAACCAACCACCTCGACCTGCGCGCCAAAGACGTGCTGCTCAACGCGCTCGTGGAATACACCGGCACGGTCGTCTTCGTTTCGCACGACCGCTACTTCATCGACAAACTGGCCACGCGCGTCTTCGAAGTCGGAGACGGCAAAGTCGAAGTCTTCCCCGGCAACTACGAAGACTACCTCTGGCGCAAGCAGGGCGGACAGCACGTCGCGCCCACGCTCGACGACGTTCCCGGAGCGAGGATTCCGAAAGCCGATCGGTCAGTACCGAAAGCCGCAACGCCAAGCACGCCCACGAATGGAAATCAAAACATCGAAGCCGTGGAATCTACTGAAGCGGGGAAGAAGCGCCTGAACCCCATCAAGCGCAGGCAAATGGAAGATCGCGTCCATGAACTGGAACAAGAAATCAGCCGCGTTGAAGCGGCCATTGTCCACTGCGAAACAGCAATGCAAAATTTCGTCAGCGCCGATGAAAGCCAGCGCCAGTCGCAGGAACTCGACCAGCACAAGGCCAGCCATGCATCGCTAATCAAGGAATGGGAAGAGATGGCCCAGGCCCTGCAAGGAATCGAGTAGCTCTAAATCTCTCAGCCGCACCCGTACAGCATCTTCCGTAATCTCTCGCTCCCACTTACGTCTGTGCGATATTCGGATTGGCCACTAGGCCAGCAACTGCCGAAGGCCACCAATTTCAAACCACCCGCATGACCAGGTGTCAGGCGCTTTCCGTGCTCAGTAAGGCGAGGCGCCGCGCGGAGACCCAAGGAAGGTCACATGCTTCAGTCGTCGGAGAACTCGTTCAACCCAAAGGCCGGCTCGCCGGCTTCCAATCCCAACGCTTACAATCCCATCAAAACCGTCACCGCTCCCGTGGATCAGGCCACGATCGGCCGCACTCTGTTCATCAAGGGCGAAGTCAGCGGCTCCGAAGCTCTTTACATCGACGGCCGCATCGAAGGCAAAATCCTCATGCCCGAGAGCCGAATCACTATCGGCCGCAACGGCAAGGTCGACGCCAGCATCCAGGCCCGCGAAGTTGTGGTCATGGGCAAGGTGACGGGCAACATCGAGTGCAGCGATCGCGTCGATATCCGCGCCGAAGGCTCGGTCCACGGCGACATCTCCACCTCGCGCATCAGCGTCGAAGACGGCGCAGCACTCAAGGGCGGAATTCAAGTCCGCAGCAGCGAGGGAAAACACAAAGATTCGCAAGCCCAGAATCAGTCTAAGCCAGCCGAGGCTCCCAAGGTCCACGCTGCCACGGCCGGCGCATAATTAGCGCGAAGATTCTCCGACAAGAAGTCAAGGGCACGCTCGCGCGTGCCCTTGCCCTTTTTATGTAAGCAAGTTTTTGTCGAATCGTCTTTGGGAAGGGCACGACTTCAGTCGTGCCGTTTAGGACCCAAGAAGATGGGGGCTTTAGAGTGTGCGTGAGAACATGTGCCGTCCCTGCGGGACTCGCGTGCCTTTCCCGCTCCCACTCGGCACTGCCGTGCCGGGCTTTCCCATACCGCCGCTACGCGGCTGGAGCGTACCTGGTTATCACATTCCG
>PLEA01000675.1:0-2435 GCA_003136335.1 Acidobacteriaceae bacterium
GACCATCTCGTCGCAGAGGCTTTACGCCATCAGCTTTCCTCGGAGCCTAGCTGCTGCCAGCGCAACCGCATACTTTGGGACTTGGCTGTGCTCTATGGGAAGCAAGCGCAATGGGGCAATTCTTCGCCTGCCTTCGCAGATGGTCCTGTCGTGGATGCAGCGCCCACTCTCGGAAAGCGACTCGTATCGCTCTCAGATGGCACCTCAGGGCAATGACTAACAGTGCGCCAACAGCCCCGCCATGAGCCGCTCATTCCGATGGCGGTCTTGTCGTTCACGCGTACACCCGTACTCGGCGAAACAAGCCGCGAGCACGTAGCCGGGTCTGGCTCGGCTACGGCTCAGCGACTTGACCCCCCTCAATGCCTGAAGACCCGCGCCTCAAGGAGCCATCCAAGAACGACGCGGGCAATAGGTAAGCGACTCTACTGGCGCTCCAATTAAGATGCAGTTTACCGCCCTCTGCTTTAGCAAAACAAGTTGCCGAAAGCGCGACGACGCGTTTCATCGCAAACAATTGTTGAATCCCTACATCGGCAAGACTGCGATAAAATCGCATCCCAGTACGTGCAAACGGAGGGATCAAGCATGAGCGACACAATCAAACGCCAAAAGGAGATCGTCGCCACACACATACGCGGCGAGAACGAGCACGACTGGGCAGCGGTTTACGATACTTTCGTTCAGGATGACAGGGCGCATTACGACGTTGTGCCACTGGGCGCAGTGTTCAAGGGCATTGAGGGTGTGCGTGGGTTCTACCAGAGCATTGCTGCCGCGCTGCCAGACTTGCAGATCGAAGTCCTGTCTGAGTACGACGTACCCAGCTGCTCGATCCGGGAGGTCGTCATCACTGGCACCCACAAGGGCGAATTCGCGGGCGTCAAGCCTCTCGGCAACGCGATTCACATCGACATGGCTGCGTTCTACACGTTCGACGACGCGTCAGGAAAGCTTATCGCAGAAAAGATTTACTACGATCAGGCAAGTGTTTTGGAGCAGATGCGAGGCGGACAAACATCTGCTGCTGCATGACCATCGTCTTAGTTTAGTTAGGGAGCCTCGCTATGCCACGACAATTCATCGCTCAGATCTGTTTCCTCAGTTTGGCTCTTTGCGCTGCGGTGACCGTACAGGCCGAGCAGCCCAAAGCCGATTCCGATGCCGCCATCTCGCAAACTTTGCAGGCCATAGAACAGGACTGGCTCAATGCCGAGAAAAATCACGATGCGGCAGCATTCGAAAGATTAGTGGCAGATGACTGGATCGCCATCACCCCTGACGGCAAGAGCCAGACCAAGGCCGAGAGAGCCGCTGAGATCAAGACCGCCCACACAACCTCCGCCACGCTGGGCGACATGAAAGTGCGCGTCTTCGGCGACACTGCCGTGGTCACCGGCACCGACGATGAAATCACCATGGAAGACGGTAAGAAATCCAGCGACCATTACGTGTGGACTGATGTTTTTGTGAAGCGCAATGGCAAGTGGCTGGCTGTGGCCTCGCAGACCGCGCTGATCAAGTAGCTCGCTTTCGCCTCGGAAGCCTGCCTCGTGATACAAGAACTGCAATGCAAGAAGAAAGAAAGGCCGTCTTCTCTCGCTGGTGAACACCGACGAGTCACTTCCCGTACCAATCGGAGTGCGGAGACCAGCGGCTACACGAGAGGCACTGGGTCGAAGTCCACTGGTGGAGGCAGGCGGGGCAGACGCCTCCAGTATCGAATGTGTTCCATTCGTTTCCGCAGGAGCAAGACCATCGGTCTTCTTTGGGGGGTGACCAGCCGCACAGCGGACATTGGATACGAGGGTCGGAGGGTTCGCGACTCTTTTCTTCCTCAAGCTCCCGATCCAGAACGACGGACGATTTGGCTAGGTACTCCAAGAAGGCATGCACCCCACGCTAGGAGAAAAGACTACTCTGAGTTTCTGCGATTTCAACGCGTCGCGAACATTCCTCGTCGTCATTGGCGACGTGATTGATCCGGTTGCTTACGGGATAGCACCGCATGAGCCGAGCATCGTAGGGCCTCAAGAGTTCGGACGCTGCAGCCGCATCCCTCATCCCCGGATCGAGCCACAGGTCGTAGGCGTCGGGATCAAGGATGACTGGCATTCGGTCTTGGATTTTCGAGGTAACAGCGTTTGGAGTCGTGGTCAGAATGGAGCAGGTCTCCAACGCTCGTTAGTGCATATCACCGCTCCTGCCTCGGGTTGGTCCCGCTCACGCGACTGTTCCGAATAGCGCCCCGACGCCTGCGGTCAGCGCCATGGCCAGTGCACCCCAGAACGTGACTCGTATTGCTCCCGCTGTTACTCCTGCACCTCCCGCACGTGCAGCCATCCCGCCGAGAAGTGCGAGGAACACGAGTGAAGTTCCAGAAACAAGAGGGATCAAACCTGCCGCCGGGACCATGGCGGTGATCAAGAGAGGCA
>PLEA01000675.1:2442-2641 GCA_003136335.1 Acidobacteriaceae bacterium
GCCTGTTCGGTGTCTGCCTGTGACTGGACGGACACGTACTCCCCGGCCGCCATCGACATAGCTCCCGCCACTAGGCCGGCGACTCCGGCGACCAGCACGTTGCTGTGGGTCGCATGTGCAGCTGCAACACCAAGCAGCAGACTCGATGTTGAAAGTATGCCGTCGTTCGCGCCCAGTACCGCCGCGCGCAGCCAGCCGA